>DATGTP010000020.1:0-26068 GCA_035301825.1 Pseudogracilibacillus sp.
TCGATGACTTATACCTTGTTCAAGATACATTTTAATATATCGTTCAAGTTCTTCAACTGAATGTTTACTATTAGAACGCATTAAAAATCCCCCTAAAGTAGATTTTATTTTTTAAGTGTCTACTTTAGGGGGAGCATATCAGATGTGTAAACAGAACCCTTTTTTATTAAAAGAATAAAAGTCCGATAGCAATCGGGAAGAAACTATAAAATAAAACGATTAAACAAAAGCCCATGATATCACGTACTTTTAAGCCGGCGATCGCAAGTAATGGTAGCGCCCAAAACGGTTGGATCATGTTTGTCCAGGCGTCACCCCATGCAACGGCAACCGCTGTTTTAGCACTATCAACTCCAATTTGGAGCCCTGCTTCAACCATAATTGGCCCTTGTACTGACCATTGTCCACCACCTGATGGAACAAAGAAGTTTACAATCCCAGCACTAATGAATGTAAAGAGTGGGAAGGTAAATTCATTCGAAATATTAACAAACCAATAAGACATTTGCTCAGATAATCCGGATTCGACCATCATTCCCATAATGCCGGCATAAAAAGGGAATTGAACGACAATGCCACCGACATTTTTAACGGCATTATTTATGCTATTTAGAAAACGTCTTGGTGTTTGATGGAGTAGTATGCCTAAAAACAACATAATAAAGTTAACTAGATTAATATTTAAATCAAATGATTTACTTTGAATAAAATGATAAATAACGAAAATGATTCCTAAGCCACCGATAATATAGGAAATAAGCGCACTATTTTCTAATCGATTTGCTGGTGTTTTTTCATCATCATCATCTTCCTGAACAGGATCTTCAAATGAAAAATCATCAAAATTAACAGGGTTTTCAACGGCAAGTCCTTCTCTCGATCGTAATAATAATCGATTTAAAAATGGTAATGTTAGAACGATAAAGAAGACGATGAATAAGTTGAAGGGGCTGAAAATAGTTTCAGCTACCGGAATAATACCAATCTTCTCTTCTAAAAAGTGTCCATCTGTTGCAATAAGGAGTGGAATCGATGCAGAGAGACCACCATGCCAAACGAGAAAGCCACTATAGGCACTTGCGACAAGTAAACGATAATCAATTGATGGCATACGTTTAAATATTTCGATTGATAGTAAAGCCCCGACGACTAAACCAAACCCATAGTTAATCAATGAAGCAATGAGTGCAACAAATGTAACTAAAATAATAGCAAGTCCAGGTGTTTTAGCGAGGGTGCTTACTTTTTGTAAAGCTTTTTTAATGATAGGTGTATTTGCTAGGACATAGCCTGTTACAACAATTAAGGCCATTTGCATTGAAAATTCAAGTAAATCCCAAAAACCAGACCCCCAATGATTGACCATGTCGCTAGGTGAACTGCCAGAGATGAAAATACCCATTAAAAATACAACAAGCGTTAATAGGACGGCAAATAAGTAAGCATCAGGTAAATATCTTTGTACAATACGATCAAAAAAATGAGTTATTGCTTTCAACATGCTCACACCTTTCTTTTTTAATATTTTTAAACAAATTGTGACAATGTTTTAAGTACATCATAATACAATTTTAAAAATAATGAAAACGTATATACAAAATGTTTATTTATCGATATGATTGATATAGGTAAAAAGTAGTGAGAGAGGAAGTTTTTAATGAGTGATTTACAGTTTTTTATTCGACATCAACAAAATTTTTTACGAGATAAAATGATCTTAGTCTTTGATAACGATGAAACGAGAGATTTTTTCAAAGAAGCCATTCCGAATTGCACATTTGAGGAAGTATCGGCACAATCAGCCCAATATGCTGCAAGAATTGGGATTAATGGAAAGGTAATTACTTATGGTTATACAAGTGAGTTAACAGATGAGGAAATGGATGAATTAAGTAATATTAATTGGGAGCGAACAGCACAATTGTTAGCTGAAGGAAATAATCGTCTTTATCGAAAAGCAAAGCTAAATCAGAAGAAATAAAACACCATAGATATTGTATCGACATGTAGGAGTGGTGACTGTGGAAGTTATTAATCATCAATATATTATAGAAAAGCAAAAATCATCTCATTCGTATATTGTAACAGACCAAAAAAACGCAGCTAAAAAGAAAAATTTGCACATCTTAAACCCAGCTTATTTATCAGGTGAGTTTATAACTTATTATAAGCAAAACTACATTCGGATTAAAAGTATGTATCATCCTAACATTTTACAAAATGATCACTTTAATCGTGTTCACTATATAAATGAACACGCTTTAAATGATGAGCTTTATTATATGACTTCTCAATATGTTGAGGGGGACTCCATTTATCATTACATTGAGCGAGCAAGCGATCAAGATCTGTTGGCCTTGTTCGTGCAAATTTGTCGTGCCATTAATTACATGCATGTGAAAGGCTACCCATATGGAAGTGTGACACCTGATAAAGTGATAGTAAAAGACGGTAAGTGTATGTTACTAGATATTGGGACAGCTATCTTATCTTCCTTTAAAACAGAAAATCGCATCGATGAAGCGAATATCTATTATCATCATCCTCTTTATTTGAAACAAAACAGACCAACTATCCAAACAGATTTGTACAGTTTGGGGGTTATGCTTTTAACCTTATTAACGAGGCAACAAGTGGCAGATGAGCCTATGCTTGTCTTAGATCATTTCCAACAATCAAAGGGATCTGATCAAGCAATCTATCATTTGTGTACAATCATTCGGAAGCTTTTGACAACGAATCAAATGAATGCTTACGATTCAATCGTGGAATTCATGAATGATTTGGAGCAAGTTATTAAATTACCTATTCCTTTTATGGTTAAAGAAGATTATGAACAATTGAATGATGAACCTAAAATAATCGGTAGAGAAGAAGAGCTACAAAAAATATTTGATCTTCACGCATCACATAAAATGGATAAGAAAAAAATGAATGTCATTCATTTGATGGGAACAATAGGGGCGGGTAAGACCAGGTTATTAAAAGAGATTACCTATCAATTAGAAATGGCCAATGAAACTATTTTTACGAATGTTACATCACAAGACTATTCAGATGACAAAATAATATGGTTGGATTTCGTTTATAAACTTTATTTAAAAAATAATAGGATAATGCCAGAAGAGGCTATGATTAGGGTTCGCCAAATCTTATTTGGTCATCATGAGCGAAGCGAATTGGACTTGTTGAAAAAGGAAAATGAAGAAGAACTAAGTGACTTGTTATTTCATGCCATCAAAAAATATATGACAGATGATGGACAGCATATTGCTTTTGTTATTGATGATATACATGAATTATCTTTCTTTACAATATCACTATTACGACGCTTATATATCAATATGAATGACCATGTATTTCTATTGTTAGCAAGTAATGATCAGCTCAAATTAAGAGAAGACTCCCCTTTGTCTAAAGTGAAGCGGATTGGTAAAGCTCACACCATGCACTTATCCCATTTAAATAAAGAAGATTGTGCCATGATTGTTAAAGAAATGTTGTACTTGCCTTTCATACCTAAACGACTAGGAAAACGTGTCTATGAAGAGACAAATGGGAATCCTTTATTTCTATTTGAAATTGTAAAACATTTATTAAAAAACAAAGTATTTCATATTGATGTACAGACAGGGGCATGGTTACTGAATTTACCAGAAGATGAGAATTTTTCGTCCTTAGTTATTCCATCGACAATTGAAGAAGTAATATTAAATCAAATAAATGAAATACAAGCGAATGCTAGACCATTATTAAATCTATTATCCATTTTTGAAAAACCTGTCACTAAGCGAACACTTGTTGATTTAGGAATATATCAAGAAACGGTTATTTTACAAGAAATCGCGCATTTACAAGCCCACCGTCTCATTCGATCATATGAGGACGGTAAGGACACTTATTATGAGCTCATTCATAAAACACTTAAGCAAGTTGTCTATGACAAATTAAATGATAAAAAACGACGTCATTTACATTTAATAGTAGCTAACTATCTAATTCATCAACTCGGTCATGAAAAATCAGATAATTACTTGCCAATTATATATCATGCTAAACGTTCTAAAAGTAGAGAGTTAACAAAGAAATATTATATGTTACATGCTGATGCAATGAATAATTTACGTAAGACGAAAGGTGAAATACAAGCCTTGGAAGAAGCATATATTTTGTCCAAGCATATAAAAGAACGGATTGACATTGATCTTCGAGTAGGGGCTTTATATGCCGAGATAGGGAATATGGCTGCAGCAGAGTCATGCATTAAACAAGCGATAGATTCTGCCCAACAACTTGAAAATCATGACCATATAAACAAGGCATACTTACAAATGGCTAATATTTTTACATTTAGTACAAATAGTCAACGTATTGAAGAGTACTTGACACTAGTTGAAGAGGATTTTTTAATAAAACATAAAAGCTTTCAACAGCAGTATGATTGGATGAGGGCCATTAGTTTAGTCGGGCGGCATGATTATACAGAGTCGAAAGAGATTTTGTTAGTTTTGAAAAGGCAGCAAGCGACAATGTGTCAGCGTCTATATGGAGATGTCTGTCGTTTACTAGGTTATATTGCTCTGAAATTAAATGATCATGATAAAGCACTCAGTTTATTTGAGGAAGCTTTAAAGGAATTACGTGAGATTAACTATCCTCGAGGTATTTTATTAAGTTTAAATAATATCGGTGTTATTTATAGTTACCATAGTTTACATCGGGCGATTGACATTTTTAAAGAAGTCAGAGAGTTAAGTGCTACATATGAAAATGCAGAAAGTGAAATGTTCGCTGAAATGAACGTCGGATCGATTTATAATCAATTATATGAATTAGATATGTCTTATGAATGTTACAAACGTGCACGTGTGATTGCAAAACAATCTGGTTTGAAAAATCAAGTCTATTACATTCAAAGCTTGCTCATCCCTTTATTAATTCGGATGGGGAATTATGAATTAGCTTATGAGTACTTTATGAGTGCTCATCATAATTACGCAGATGATTCAATACCATTATACCGTAAAGTAGAGCTCTACATTTCAGGTGGCTGGTTATTTGAAGTGTTGGGTGACTTAAAGCAAGCAAATAGATGTTATGAGAGAGTGTTAACACATGAAAAAAATGAAGAAAGCATGGCTTATAATATTGCTAGAGCATCGCTTCACTTACATCAAATCCAGCAAACAAAGCAAATAACAGATGAACAAATTGTTATGTTTTATCGCTATATGGATCATGTTCATGATAAAGAAAGGGCGGTCTATTTATATTATCGTTTAACAAGTTTATTAAATGACTGTCAAGATATGAATAATTTAAGAGAAAGTGTAGCACGAATAAAGGCGATAACTGATGACATAGATGCACCAGATTTACAGTCAGCGTTTTTAATAACAAAGTCGTTTACTATGTCGAACTTACTTGAAAAGAAAAAAATGTTAGATGAAGCAACTCAGGTGGCATATCAATCCAAAAACTATTTAACATTAGTAAGAGCAAAAGATATGACTAGTACGATAGATTTAAAGCAAAGTAATATTTATGATGCTTTAACAAATCTTTTAGAAGTGTTTGAAATTATTAAGGTTGAATTAAAACGAATTCCAGAACAATATAAACAGAGTTATATTCACCATTTTGAATATGAAAATGTTTATGACAAGCTAGTGAGCTTACAGACAGAGATGATACCAAATCTAGACTTATCGTTAAAAGAGAAAGATGAAAAACCGCTTATCGAAAAAATGTTCCAAGAACCCTTTATCGAGCGATTCTCAACCTATGAACCTTATATGAATCATATGGCAAATAAGTCTAGGCGTCGTCATCAAGTAGAAAATGAATCAATCCTTGAATTATTAGCTCATATTACAAATGATTCAGAAACAGACTTAGAAAAGATATTGGCCTTTATAGCATCAAAATTAATGGCTGACCAGGCTGTTATTGTTAAAGAAGAACAACAGAAATATCAAATCATTTCAGAATCTAATCTTAAAAATAAGCTTCCTTTTAATCATTATATTTTTCAAAGGGTAAAAGAGAAAAAACAACCGGTGATTTTAACGAGACAAATGAATGACTCTTTAGAACGTGAAACATTTTCCATTACGGGAACTATTATGTGCGTGCCTATCATGCCAAATAATGATCAAGATAAGACTGTGCTTGGATATCTATACTTAGAGACAAATGAATTTATTCATCAGTTTAATGACAAAGGGATCGAGCAATGTAGAGAGCTGATACCATATTTAGCACTTTTATTAGAAAAATATCATTTAGAGTTGGCAGCATCAATTGATGAAGTAACACGCGTATATACGAGAAAGTATATCGAAAGGAAATTACATGAAAGCTTTAAACATGCATTCATGAATGAAGACCAATACTCTCTTATCTTATTTGATCTTGATCATTTTAAACAAGTCAATGATCAATACGGCCATCAAGTCGGTGATAGAATTTTACGTCAAGTATGTGATGTCGTATCTAGTCAAATAAAAGAAGGGATGTATTTGGGCCGGTATGGTGGTGAAGAATTCATCATTTTATTACCCTATAAAGATGCAAGCGAAGCTATGTTGTTAGGAGAGCGGGTTCGAAAAGCAGTCGAACAAAAGGTTGCAATAGCACATGATTATTCTATTACAATCAGTGTAGGGGTAGCGACCTATCCAAGTCATGTCAATTCTGAGAAAATGTTGATTGAAGAAGCGGACAAGGCTTTATATATGGCCAAAAAGCAAGGAAGAAATACAGTTGTTAAAGCGAGTGAAAACAATAAATTTACGATTGACTACTATGAACAAAGCGATATGAAGGTTGCCAATGAAATGATGCATAACCATCAAAATATGATTGCTCTTATTGATATTATTCATTCATTAAACGATCATAAATCATTTCATGAAAGAGTATATATGTTTCTCAATAATGTGATTGAAACAATCGGTGCTAAGAGAGGTTACTTTATAGGAGTCGATCAAAGCAAGCCGTCATTTATGTATGGAAGAGAATTGAAAAACAAACAATGGTTATCCGTCAATCAGAAGAAAGCTAATGAGCTCATTCAACAATTTAACGCGGATCCATCTATTATGGTTATCATCGATGTTGATCAACTGTTAAATTACGAAATTGATTTAGCGACGACAGAAGTAAGTTCAATCATAAATATTCCTTTATTTCAGCACAATCGATTAATCGGAATATTAAGCTTTACAACACCAACGCATGAAAAAATATTTGGCATGGCAGAAAGAAGTTTAGTTCATTTATATAAACAATTAGCTATTCAACTCATGCACATCAAATAGAGATAGACATGATATAATAAGCATAAGTTAACAGTCTGTTAGCTTGTGCTTATCTTTTTTAATAAATAAAAAGATTGTAAAGTTTAAATAAGCATAAGCTCCTATATGATATAGTTTACTGAAAGGGAGGCTAAGTAAAATGGCAACACGACTATTATTAGTAGAAGACGATCCAGAAATTGCGCAAATTATTAAAGATACATTTGAAAGAGATGGTTATAGAGTAACCTGGGCAACGACCGGACTAGAAGGATGGGAAGATTTTCAACATTCTTCTTACGATTTAGTATTAGTTGATTTAATGCTTCCTGAAATGGACGGATTTACCTTATGTAAAAATATACGGTGGAATAGTGATGTTCCCATTATAATTATCAGTGCACGTAAAGAAGATGAAGATAAAATAGAAGGATTAGACATTGGTGCAGATGATTATATATCTAAGCCTTTTAGTATTGCTGAACTTCAAGCAAGAGTATCTTCACATTTACGCAGATGGCGGAGATACAATCAAATTTCTGAAGATGAAGAAATGAGTAAATATACAGGTGGCTTAACAGTTTATTGGGACAAAAACCAAGTGCTTATTGATGATACTGACATTAATCTAACGGTAAAAGAATTTGATTTGCTACAAGTATTAGCTCAAAATCCTGAACGTGTTTTTACTAAAGAAGAATTATTTAAACATGTTTGGCGACAAGTTGATCAAGAAGGCTTACATACGGTAACGGTTCATGTGAAATCATTAAGAAGTAAGATCGGTGATCCTATTAAAGACCCCCAATACATTGAAACAGTTTGGGGGAAAGGGTATCGTTTTATAGGTGAGAAGACGTGCGAATAAAAACATGGCTTTCTATTTCATACTTAATTGTCATGTTACTTCCATTGTTATCTGCTTATATTTTATTTGCGACCTATGTATCTTATAACAATGACAGGCAAGTTGAAGATTATTTTTATGTGATGTCAGAAGTGAAGCAATTAAATAGTGTTTTACAAGACCCACATATATTTGATAAAGAAAAAAATAATGAACTTATTGAACAAGTAGAAGCTGAAAGTGACCTTCAATTTAGTTTTTATTCAAAAGATGGGGATTTAATCTATTCACCTGTCGAAAATAAGGCTGGTAAATTAAATGAACAGCAATTATTTGAAGATTTATATGAGTTAAATCGTAACTTTAGGACTTATGAATATAAAGAGCCTGTGTTTGAAAATGATCAGATCATTGGTTTTTATATTGCCGAAGTAGAACGAGAACAGTTTATTGAAACAATGTCTAACCGGGCATGGTTTGTTGCAGGCATGTTTATCTTAAGCTTTTTAGCAATATATATTATCGTAGTCTTTGTTATTCATTTACGAATTAATAAGCGTTTAGACCAGTTAATGTTAGAAATGACTGCTTACGCTCGAGGTATCACGCTGCCAGAAACAATTAAATCTGAAGATGAAATCGGTGAATTAAAAAAACGATTTTATATTATGCGTTCGCAAATAAATCAAGCCCAAGAAATTATTGCTGAAGAACAAGATTTAAAGGAACAAATGGTAGCTAATATTTCACATGATTTAAAAACCCCTCTCACTTCAATTAAGGCATATGCTGAAGCAGTTGGAGTCAATTCTGATTTATCAGAGTTAGAAAAAGAAAAATATCGCCAAGTTATTTTAGATAAAGCAGACTATATGCAACAAATGATTAATGATTTGAATACACATGCTCTCTTACAGTCTCGTACATACAAGATGGACTTAGTTGATGTAGATGGTAGTGAGTTTTTTGAAATGTTGTTATCAGGTTATGATGCTTTGTGTGAAAAGAAACATATAAGTTTAACAGTCAAACAAGAAGTCATTGGGAATTACGATGTCAGTCCGAAACACTTAATGCGAGTTGTAGATAACTTAATGATGAATGCTATCCGCCACACGGATGATCATGGTGATATCTTATTGGCGGCAGTTTCACAAGACATTGTAGATTTACCGCTGTACGATTATGTGAAGGAACAATATGCATTTAACTTTGATAAGGAAATGTATATCATTGTTCAAAATAATGGTGATAGTATTAGTGAAGAACATATAGATAGACTATTTGATCCTTTATATCAAGTCAATGTGGCCCGAACGAAAACGGATGATCATGGAACAGGGTTAGGCTTAACGATAACAAAACAAATTATAGAAAAGCACGGGGGTCACGTTACAGCTTTATCAAGTCAAAGCCAAGGTGCAACATTTATATGTTCGATTCCTAAAAAAGAAAGGAGAAGTGTAAGTGAAGCATAAAATAATGTTAATTGTCCTTACACTCACTGTTTTAGCGGGTTGTCAGTCTTTAAAAAATTTAAGTCCAACAGAAGTGTTGCAAAACTCGATTGAACAACCTGATCAGATCCAATATTATGGTGAATCAGAAACTAAAATGACCTTAGATGATGATTATGAAGCGATCATTAAAACAAAAGAATGGCGTAATGATGATAAATTACGTGTTGAACTAGACGATGGAGAGCATGTTTCAGTCTCTATTACGAATGGAGCCGAAACATTATCATATGCTGATGATAGCCAACATGCATTTATTACCGATCTTGCAACTGGCGAATATAGTTTAACAGAGCCAAAAGATGAAATGGATAATATATTAGAAGAATTGTTTGAAACACATACGGTTAAACGAGTTGGAGAGGAAACAGTTGCCAAACGGAAGACCTTCCATTTACTGGCGACACCTCAGGATGATTCGAATGAAACAGTGTACGATATTTGGATTGATAAACAATATTGGGTTATGTTAAAAATGGCCTTTAAGAATGAAGACATGCATTATAAGATGGAATTTACATCAATTGACTTTAAGCCAAAGTTTGATGAGGATATCTTTTTATTAGAGGCACCTCCAGGTTATGAAACAAGTACAATCAACGATTCAGAAGGAAAAGAGTCTGTTAGCTTAGATCAAGTCGTTGAGGCATATGGAAAAGATTTCTTTTACTTCCCTACAAATGATGATTTTAAATTAACGAACATTAACCGAGAAGAGTATGGTGAACTTGGAAGTGAAGACAGCTTTGTTGAGTATGTGTTTCAATATGAAAAAGATGGTGAACCTTTTTTAGACTTAAGTATATATCCGAAGGAAGAAGAGGAGTTCCCTTTTGAATTTGAAGATGATTATAGCTTTGAAGTAAGGGATACGACCATTACAATTGCGGAAGATACGATGTTCTTATCGTGGAAAGAATCTGGATATGTTTATTTATTAGATTACTATGATCGTGATATAACAGTTCAGCAACTAGAGGATTGGATAAAAGCAATGATTAATCCATCATAAAGAAAGCCGAAGATAGTGAAAGAGGGGACATAGGATGCCAGATGACGCAAAAGCATATTTAAATAATTGTTTAACTCCAAAT
The DNA here is from genome assembly GCA_035301825.1 of Pseudogracilibacillus sp. GTDB lineage: Bacteria > Bacillota > Bacilli > Bacillales > Amphibacillaceae > Pseudogracilibacillus. Next base: position 10,760 of record DATGTP010000020.1, read on the forward strand.
ATATTTAAAATGATACTAGAACCTAAATTACAATTACAACGAATAAAGCAACATCCTAAAGTCATATTTCCTTTGTTTTTAATTGTTCTTATTTCAATTATGGGATTTATCTTTGTTGCTCAAGGAATTGATATGATTAATGATAATAGCGAAGTATTGCGAATGTCGGAAGGTGAACTAGGTTTATACTTGTTGTTCTCTCAACTTATTTTTGCAATCATTGGTTTTTTGACACCGATCATATTAATTGTCTTCACTTCATTGATCTACTATTTGATTGGAAAGCTGTTAAAGAGTCAAGCTTCATATATTCACTACTTGTCATTAATGACATTTGTATCATTACCTATAGCACTGCAAATCTTCATGAACGGCATCTTATTTATTGTGTTTGGAGATATTCATGGTGATTATACAATGTTTACGAGTTTAAATATTTTGTTCGGTGAAACAGGCTTGTTAGGAGGATTACTTGTAGGCTTAGAAATATTCTCTATATGGTTTTTAATTTTATTAGCATTAGGTTTGCGAATTGTAGCTCAATATTCTAGAAAAGCGACAATGATAACAATTAGTTTAACCATTATCACATCTCTACTTTTTTCAACTTTTATGTGAGGGAGGTTATGTGAATGGAACATATCGTCTTATTTGATGGAGAGTGTAACTTTTGTAACCGTGCGATTCAATTTATTTTGAAGCACGAAGGAGATCATCTATGTCATTTTGCTTCTTTACAAAGCAAGATCGGACAGGATTTGCTTAAGGATTACGGCATCAAAGAAGATACGGATAGTTTTATTTATATATGTCATCAGAAAGCTTATCTTGAGTCAACGGCAGCACTGATGCTGACTAAACGGCTGAAAGGGATATGGCGTCTAGGTCAAGTATTTCTGTTAGTGCCCAAGTTTTTACGAGATAAACTTTATCGTATAATAGCAAAAAACCGTCACAAAATAATAAAGAATGATAAATGTATCCTATTAAATAAAGCACAAGCTCAACGTTTTTTATCATAGAAAAATCGCTCACATCCTAAGTGTGAGCGATTTTTTAAAATGGATTCTTGCCTTCATATATGTAGCGCCAAATTGATTTGAAAATGTTGGTCTCATGAAGAATAAGCACAAATATAAAGGTTAATGGTCCTAATACAATACCAATGACCCCAATCAACTTAAAGCCGACATACATAGACATTAAAGTCGCTAGCGGGCTAATACCAATACTACTCGATAAGACTTTAGGCTTAATTAACTGTCTTTGCAAGACAATTAATCCGTATAAAATGGATAGACCGATTCCGAGGCCGACTTGCCCTGTTGCAAAACAATAAATAGCCCAAGGTAAAAAAATTAATATAGCCCCTAAATAAGGTAAGAAGTCTACAATCCATATGATTAAGGCAATCGTAATGGCGTGATCGACTCTTAAGATGAGTAAGCCAACTAAAACGATCACTGCAGATATAAAAGTTAGTTTAAATTCAGCTTTAACAAATCCGAATAAAACACGTTCTAAACCAGCGTATATTTGGTTGATTTTCTTATGCACTTTTTCTGGTACTACTTCGTGCATTTTACGAATGATTCGATGCCAATCTTTACTAATGAAAAAAGCACTTAATAGAGATATGACTAAAGTCGTTGCGATATTAGGAATTCGCGAAACAATAAAATATAGTCCATTACCAAGAGACTGAAGCACATTACTAAATGCATTTGTTAATTTTAAACCGACAACTTGTGCAGCATCAAGGACCGTGCTTTGCTTACTATCATCTAAGCCTTGAAACATATTCAGTAAATTATTAACAAGTGGATAAATTTTTTCAAAGTATAAGAGTTCGAAATATGTAGAGAGACTTTGATAATGTTCTGGAATAACAGTTGATAAATAAGCGAAGCCTTGTATGGCCTCAGTAACAATTAGCGTAATCGCTGCAGAAATAACAGCTAATACGAGTATAATCGCAATAATCACGGCAAATCCACGTGGGATTTTCGTACGTGTTTGGATAAAATCAACAATGGGTCTAATCATTAAAGCAATGACAAAGCCAATGATGAAGGGTATTGTTAATTTTCCAAGAAAGTAAATTAAAAATAGGGTGCCGACTCCAATAGCGACTGCAATGAAAAGTCGAGCAATAATATATAGGAAATTTTTATTCATAAACGACTCCCACCCTTACTCTATTGTCTATATTTTATCATAAAACAGCGAGTTGTTGGAATACTCTATTGATTAAACTGCTGTAATTTCTATAGATTTGCTGTAATAAGCTTCATTAATAATTTGACAATTTAAAAAAATGAATGTATTATACGTAATAAATCAATACAATGTATATACAACATAATCTAACGAGGTCGAAGAGGAGATATATAATGACTAAAGTTAATTTAACAGGTAACTATTCACAGTTAATCGATGGAATTAAAGCGCTATCAAATAATATGAATGTTGAGCTTGCAGATGATGGGGTACAATTAAATATTGAACAAGTAGATCATGGTCCAAGCATTAAAGTCGTTTATGAAAATGGGAAAGCAAAAATTGAATATGAGAAGATACATCATTTTTATCGTGCATTTAGTCTGCTGATTGAGCGTTTAGAGAAGAAGGAAGATGATTTTGAACTTGTAGAAAACGCTCAATTTAAAACGGTAGGACCAATGTTTGATTTATCACGTAACGCTGTTATGAAAGTGGATACATTCAAAGATATGATTCGTTTAATGGCCATGATGGGGTTCGACTCAGCCATGTTATATATGGAAGATACATATGAGGTAAAAGATGAACCTTACTTTGGTTATATGCGAGGTCGCTACTCACAAGCGGAATTAAAAGAGTTAGATGATTACGCTTATCAGTTTGGTATTGAATTAATACCATGCATTCAAACGCTGGCTCATTTAGAAGAGTTTTTAAAATGGGAAGCGGTAAAGGAATATAAAGATACACGGGGAGCGCTCTTATTAGAAAGTGAACCGACATATACGTTATTAGAAAATATGATTCAATCTGTGTCAGCACCCTTTAGAAGTAAGCGAATTCATATAGGGATGGATGAAGCAGAAGAGCTAGGACGAGGTATTTTCTTAAATAAGAACGGTTATAAAGATCGCTTTGAATTAATGTCAACTCATTTAGACCGTGTTGTTAAAGTAACTGAATCACTTGGCCTAGAAGCGATGATGTGGAGTGACATGTTCTTGAAGTTAGCATCAGATACTGGCGATGTTTATAGTAAAGAGACGGTTATTCCGCAACATATTATCGATCAAACGCCTGACAGTGTTCAATTGATGTATTGGCAGTATAATGCGACAGATATTAATCATTATTATAATATTATTGATCAACATAAAGGTTTTAAGAGGAACCCAGCCTTTGCAGGTGGAATTTGGGTATGGAATACATTTGCAACAAATTATGGTTTATCTCTAAAAGCGAGTGAAGCGGCACTTACAGCATGTAAAGAGAAGGGTGTTGAAGATGTATTTGTCACATTATGGGGTGATGATGGATATGAAAACAACTTCTTTAATGCCTTGTTAGGTTTACAATTTTACGCCGAACACGCTTATGCTGAAAAACTCGATCAAACTAAATTAAAAGACAGAGTACAATTCATCACTGGAATTGAAGAAGAAGCGTTTTTAGCCTTAAACGACTTAGACACACCGCCAGGAGTGACAGATGATAACGAACTACAAACGAATCCATCAAAATTCATGTTATGGCAAGATGTCTTACTTGGCTTGTTTGATAAGCATGTTGAAGGGAAAGACATGGCATCCTACTATCGTGATTTAAGTAAACGAATTGATTCATTACGAAATGCGAGTAGTAAATATGACTACATTTTTGAAGTGCCGGTACGTTTAGCAGATGTTCTCACTCTAAAAGGAACAATTGGCGTTGAACTAAAGCAAGCATATGATGTAAATGATCGTGAAAGCTTGAAAAAGATTGCGGAAGTCACTTTACCCGAAATAACTAAACGAGTAAAAACTTTGCGAGATGCGCATCGTAAGCAGTGGTTAACAATGCATAAACCATTTGGTTGGGAAGTCATTGATATCCGCTATGGTGGATCAATTAACCGATTAGATACCGCAATCGAAAGAATTAAAGACTTCTTAAATGGAGAAATTGATTTTATTGATGAATTGGAGCAAGAGCGCCTTTACTTCACACCAGGTGTTGAAGAATCAACCGCACTTGGTTGGAATAGTTATTATTTCCGAATGGCATCACCTAACGTGTTTTTCCACGTCTTGCCAATATATTAATTTAAGAAGCGAGTTACCTCGCTTCTCTTATCTAAATTAAAAAGGAGATAAAATAATGGCACAAACATATGATTATATTGTGGGGTCTTATGGAGAAGAGACTGAAGATACAATCCATTGGCTCTCATTCAATGCAAAAGAAAATAAATTTAAACAAGTAAGTGCTACAAATGGTATTATGAATCCATCGTTTGTGACAGTCGACCATAATGATCAGTATGTCTTTGCAGTAAGTGAGCTAGTTGAAGGTGAAGTCGTATCATATAAAATAAATCATGAAACAAAAACATTAACAGAACTATCTAGACAACCGACTTTAGGAGGCCCCTGCTTTGTCGAGGTAATGCCAAATAATAAGTTTTTATTAACAGCAAATTTTGCAAATGGTAGTATTGTCGTTCATCCGATTAAAAATGGAGTATTAGACGCATATACAGATTACGAAAATTACATGAAAGAAGCAGAGCAATTAGATCAAGATGCTTCACATGTGCATGCGATTAGACATATTCCAGAAACAGACTTATTTATTGCGACAGATTTAGGGTTAAACCGATTATGCTTTTATCATATAACAGACCAAGGCGAAATTAAGAAAGTAAATGATGTAACTCTCCCAGATCATTCTGGGCCGAGACATATCGACTTTCACCCTGACAAGAAAATCATATATGTTGTTAATGAATTTAATTCGACTGTTTGTATCTATTCCTATAATGAGAAAGCTACAAAAATAGAGTTAAAGCAAGTTATTCGTACGATTGACAAAGGGTTTGAAGGGGATAATTATGGTGCTGATATTCATGTAACATCTTCGGGTGAATATGTATTAGTGTCGAATCGAGGGCATCATTCTATAACAAGTTATTTAGTAGAAGATGATGGAAGGTTAAAAGAAGTAGATAATTATAAATTGCAAGGTGAGTGGCCGCGTAATTTTACAATCATACCAAATGACGAGTATGTATTAGTAGCTAACGAGCATTCAGATAGCATTGAAGTCTTAACGCTTACGGCTAAGGGGAATTTAATCAAAACAGATAACATCCAAACTATTCAAAAGCCCGTTTGTTTACAAGTATTAAATGCTAGGAAATAAGTTGTGTTTAATGCCTATAACATATAAACATTATAATGTTATTATTATATGTTGATTTTTCATTAGAATCATTGTACAATATAATTACCTTGAAAGCGTTTACTAAAGCAAACTTGAAAGAGGTGGTAATAGTACAATGAGCCCAACGATACAAGTAAGTAACATATTGAAAGGGGTGAGTGTACGAGAAAGAAAAAAGATTGAAGTAGTGGGGAGTCAGTTTAAGTTTTAACTAAAAAAGAAAACTAGGGAGGAAATCAACGTGAAATTTAAAAAAACGCTATTTTTAATTATGACACTTTTATTAGTTGTTGTACTAGCTGCATGTGGTGGAAATAACAATGCAGGTGGCAAAGACAACGGTAATAATGACGGTGGATCAGATGATTCAAACGTTAACACAGATGGTTTCCCAATCGTAGATGAAGAACTCGATTTAGACTTCTTTGCTAAGCATCCTGTACAACAAAGTGGTGCTGGTAACGATTGGAACGACATTTTAATTTGGAATGAATATAAAGATGAAACAAATGTAAATATAAAATGGGACTTAATTGAAGAGGAAGGTTTAGAAGACCGTCGTAACTTATCATTACATGACAAGTTGCCAGATGCATACTTCCAAGCAGACTTCTCAATGAGTGACTTAATTACTTATGGTGAGCAAGGTTTATTTATTGAATTAAACGATTTAATTGAAGAACATGCACCAAACTTATCAGCTTTAATGGATGAAGAGCCAGGTATTCGTAAAGGAATTACATTCCCTAACGGAAAAATTTACTCATTACCTGCAATAGTAGACCCTGATTTCTTATCAGTACGTTTAGCTGCTCGTCCATGGATTAACGAGGAACACTTAGAGTTAGTTGGAATGGATATGCCTGAAACAACTGACGAGTTTTATGAGTTCTTAAAGGCAATTAAAGAAGAAGCACCAGCTGGAGAAAACACAATCCCTTATGGTGGTACTGCAATTGCTGAATTAGAACAATGGTTATCAGGTTCATTCGGTGTCATGAACCGTGGTCAAGTAAATACAAACTTTGATGAAGATCCAGACAATCCTGGAGACGTTCGTTTCTATGCGGCATCAGAAGGTTATAAAGAAATGTTAGAATATTTACACAAGCTTTACTCTGAAGGTTTAATTGATCAACAAATCTTAGATAATGACTGGGGTCACTTCACAGGTTTAGCTGGTGAAGAGTCAGAAGCATTCTCAGCATATGTTTTCTATGAGCCAGTAGACTTTTTCGGTGAAGAAGTAGGAAGCAAATGGACACATATGACTGCTTTAGAAGGACCAAATGGAGATAGAAACTATAACAAAGTAGGACCTATTGTTTGGGACGTATCAAACTTAGTTATTACAAGTGAAAACCCTAACCCAGAAGCAACTGTAAGATGGATGGATCACTTCTATAGTGAAGAAGGACAACAGTTATACTACATGGGTGTTGAAGGTGAAACGTTTGAAGAAGAAGGCGGAGAAGAGAAATACGTTGCTGACTTAACAAACGAAAATGGTGGACCAGATGAGGAAGCAATTATGCAACACTTAACTTGGGTAGGAGCAATTAACGGTGTCCTAGCTGAAGACTACTTCCATGGTGGAGAGTCTAACGCTGCGTCAGTTGCTGCTTCAGATGATATCGAAGCATATGTTCCTGATACAATTTGGGACCGCTTCACATTTGATGAAGAAGAGAACGAAATCTTATCAAACCAAGGAACAGAAATTAACCAATATGTTGAAGAAATGCGTGATAAGTTCATCGCAGGTCAAGAAAGCCTAGATAACTTTGATAATTATGTAGAAACATTAGAAAAGATGGGACTACAAGAAGTTATTGACGCATATCAAGCTGCATTTGATAGATACCAAGAGAACTAATTTGTAATCAATAAAAAGGGGACCCCCTCCCCTTTTTTTATTCAACATTAAAGCTACTAAATAAGCCATAAGCTATTTGAGTTAGTAGCACTTCAAATGAATCTAAAAGTTTTAAAACTTGAAGGCTCGTTCAAACTAGTTACTATGGGTAAAAACAAGAGTGAGAAAATGCAACTTAAGTAGCTTACCCTTATAGGAACAAAGGACGAGTCTTCTTTTATGTAATAATTTAGCAAAAAGTGTAAAAGGAGGTTGTTTAAAATTGGCAAAAGAAGTTGATACGATTGATCGTAGTTCAAAAAAGTATATATTGAAACAAAATATAAAACGTAATTGGCAAATTTATTTATTCCTTTTACCGATGATTACTTACTTCTTTATCTTCCATTACGTACCAATGTATGGTGTGCAAATTGCATTTAAAAACTATTTACCAAACAAAGGCTTTATGGGTAGTGACTTTGTTGGGTTGAAACATTTTGAAACCTTTTTTAATTCCTACTATTTTTGGCGACTACTTAAAAACACAATATTATTAAACGTGTATGGTTTATTATTGTTCCCGCTTCCGGTAGTGTTTGCCTTAATGTTACATGAAGTAAGACATGCAGGATTAAAAAAATGGATGCAAACAATCACATATGCACCACACTTTATTTCGGTCGTAGTTGTAGTCGGTATGTTAGTTGCATTTTTAAATCCACAAACAGGTATTGTGAACGTGGCTTTAAAGATGGTAGGAATGGAGCCGATTTATTTTATGGCTGAACCAGGCTGGTTTAGGCATTTATATGTATGGTCAGGTCAGTGGGAATCACTCGGGTGGAATACCATTATATTCTTAGCAGCATTAGCAGGGATAAACCCAGAATTATATGAGGCAGCTGAAGTAGATGGGGCCTCAAGGTTACAACGAATTTTACATATCAATATACCAGGTATCTTGCCGACAGTTGTCATTTTGTTTATCTTAAATATCGGTATGTTTATGCAAATTGGATTTGAAAAAGTTCTACTTATGCAAAATAACTTGAACAAAGAAACCTCTGATGTTATCCAAACCTTTGTATATAATGTCGGACTATTAGAAGGACGATTCAGTTATGCGACAGCAATAGGTTTATTCGAATCAGCGATTAATATTGTTTTACTTGTAACCGTTAACCAAATTGCACGGAAAATCGGAGAGAACAGTTTATGGTAAGGAGGGAAAACTATGTCGGATAAAGTTTTTGAACGAATAAATACGAGTTTAGTCTTACTGATTACGATAATCATTCTTTATCCACTTATCTTTGTATTAAGTGCATCGATTAGTGATCCTGCTGCCATAACATTAGGTAAAATGTGGCTATGGCCAGTAGATATTACGTTTGAAGGATATAAACGTGTATTTGCAAACAGGCTTATCTGGACAGGTTATAAAAACACAATTATTTATACAACATTAGGTACATTGCTACACTTATTTATTTTGTTGCCTGGTGCGTATGCCTTGTCGAGAAAAGAATTATTAGGTAAGAAATTCGTATTATGGTTTGTTTTATTCACAATGTTATTTAACGGTGGTATTATTCCAACGTTTATAGTTGTTCGTGAATTAAATATGGTTAATACAATGTGGGCTATTATTATTCCTGGAGTTATAGGAGCATGGGCAATATTAGTAGCGAAGTCATTCTTCGAGCAAAATATACCAGATCAGCTTGTAGAGGCAGCGAAAATTGACGGAGCAAGTGACATATACTTATTCTTCCGAATTGTTTTACCGCTATCTTTACCAATTATTGCAGTGATGGCTCTTTTCCATGCAGTTGCGGTATGGAACCAATATTTAAACGCACTAATTTACTTGAGGGATGATGCGCTTTATCCGCTCCAACTTGTATTGCGGAATATATTAATTGTCAGTCAGCTTGCAGCTACTTCTACAATTGGTATATCACAAAGCTTTAATGAACAGCTAAAAGCTGCAGAACTTGTAAAATATGCAGTTATTATCGTATCAGCATTACCGTTATTAGTCGTTTATCCGTTTTTACAACGTTTCTTTATTCAAGGGGTATTAATCGGTTCTGTAAAAGAATAATATAAACTCTTTATAAATATAGAATTCATAGATATAATAGACCAATAAGGTTAATATCGCAGGAGGATGTAACATCATGGATAACATCGCAAATGGCTTTTATGCATTTAGTCAATTAATAGCTAGATATACTTACATTAGTATATTGTGGGTTTTGTTTACACTTATGGGACTTATCTTGTTTGGGGTCACACCGGCAACAGTTGGTATGTTCGCTGTTGTTCGTAAGTGGGTGCAAAAAGATCGAGACATTCCCATTTTTAAAACTTATTGGGAAGAATATAAGAAGAATTTTGTCAAAGCAAATATATTAGGTTTAATACTTATGGCGGCAGGCTACTTTATTTCAATTGAATATTTAGTCTTAAGAACACAAACAGGATCAATGTATTTTATGGCAAACATATTTGTTATCGCTCAAATGGTATTTTACTTAATTATATTATTATACTTTTTTCCAATTTATGCCCACTTTAACATAGAGAAATTAATTGATTACTTTAAATGGCCATTTATTATTGGAATCATACATCCTATCTTAACTGTGTTATTAATAGTCGTGACATCTATTATATTATTTGTATCATATTTGTTTTTACCAACACCTTTGAATGTATTAGGTTTAAGTGTTAGTGCATATATTATTTCTTATGGTGCATCATTTACATTTGGTAAATACGAGGACGATAAAGAGGTTAACAATGATCGATATTCAAATGCAGTATCGAATGAATAAATGAAGAAATAAGAAGTAATAGTGACGAAATAAAGAGACGTGCTATGAAATAATATTTCGAATAGAAATAAAGTTAAAGGAGCACGGAATATGGATGTAACCATTAGGAATGCTACATTGTTAGATGGTACAAAAATAGATATTTCGATAAAAAATGGATTGATACATGAGGTTGGGACTCATATAGATAAATGCGGTGAAGAAATATATATTCCAGATAATACATTCGTATCTTCTGGCTGGATTGATTTACACACACATGCATTTCCTAAGTTTGAACCATATTGTGCACATCCAGATGATATCGGTTATAAAACAGGAGTTACAACTGTTGTTGATGCAGGGAGCAGTGGTGCAGATGATATTGATGAATTTGCGTCATTTGCAAAACAATGTAAGACGAGGGTTTTTGCTTACTTAAATATATCCAAAATTGGTTTACGAGTATTTGACGAACTAAGTGATTTAAACAATTTAAAGTTAGAAGATATTGAGACAAAGTTTCAGAAGTATGAATCATTTATCGTTGGGCTGAAAGCGAGAATGAGTAGTAGTGTAGTAGGAGACAATGGGATTAAGCCTCTTGAAATTGGTAAGCAATTTTCAGAAGCGTTAAACTTACCTGTTATGGTACATATAGGTAACGCCCCGCCAAAAATGATTGAAGTGATTGAGTTATTAGGTAAAGGCGATGTCATTACACATTGTTTCCATGCTAAAGAAAATAACAATATTTTCTCTGAAAACAAAGCAAATATAGAACCATTATTAGCAGCTATTGAACGTGGCGTATATTTAGACGTAGGACATGGTATGTCGAGCTTCTCTTACCGCATATCGAAACGTGCAAAAGAAGAAAACATTCCTTTCCACACGATCAGCACTGACATTTATGATGCCAATCGATTAAACGGTCCTGTCTATGATATGGCTACAACCTTGATGAAGTTTTTAGCATTAGGCTTTTCGTTAGAAGAGGTCATTCAATCCGTTACAACTTATCCAGCAAAGGTTATTCGGAATAAGCAATTAGGTACAATTAAGCAAGGGGCTTATGGTGATCTTACATTTTTTAAAGTCGAAGATGAGTCAACTCAACTAAGAGACTCACATGGAGAAGTATTTGAATCTCCGAAGAAGATAGTTCCTTATGCTGTTACGATAGGTGGTGAATATATTGTCTGTACAACATAATCTGAAAAGAGTGATTAATGCTAGTGGACGCATGAGTATTTTAGGTGTGTCTAATTTAGAAGAGCCTGTAATCAAAGCAATGAAAGAAGGAGCTTCACAGTACTATATCATGGAGCAACTTCATGAAGAAGCAGGCAAATATATTGCAAGTAAATTAAATACTGAAGCTGCGTATGTGATTAACTCCGCATCGGCCGGGATTGTTCTAGCCGTTGCTGGAGTCATTACGCGTGGTGATAAGTGGAAAGAAAACAACATTTTAAATCATAGGGTTGATTTAAAGCGGGATATTCTTTTAATGAAGGGACATAATGTCGATTATGGCGCACCTGTCGGCACAATGATAGCCCACGGTGGTGGGATCATTCGCGAGGTCGGTTATGCGAATGGCTGCTCGCTTGACGAAATAGAAGCTGCTATTACAAATGAGACGGCAGGCATCGTTTTTGTTCAATCACACCATTGTGTTCAAAAAAATATGCCACAAGTAGCAGAAGTATATCAAATTGCGCAAAAGCATAAGATTCCTCTGATTGTCGATGCAGCAGCAGAAGAGGATTTACAAGTGTACTCACAAGTAAGTGATTTAGTGATATTTAGTGGATCTAAAGCGATTGAAGGCCCGACCTCGGGTGTATTAGCTGGAAAAAAGGATTTTATAAGCTATGTAAAAGGACATCATTATGGCATTGGACGCTCAATGAAAATTGGTAAGGAATCCATTATTGGATTAGTTAAAGCTATCGAGGTGTATGAACAAGATCGTATTAAAAAAGAAGAGCAATTACGCCGTTTAGAACCGTTAAACGAATTAAATAAAATTAGAGGAATAGAGCTTTCGATTGAACAAGATCCAGCAGGTAGAGAAATTTATCGCGGCAAAATTATAGTAGATGAAGAGCAAGTTGGGTTATCTGCCTTACAACTTGTTGATGAGATGAAACATGGGGATATAGCTATTTTTACACGCGATTACCATGCGAGTAATGGTTCTTTTGAAGTAGATCCTCGTCCATTAAAGAATGATGATTGTTATTTAATCGTTCAAAGGATTAAAGAAATTATACATAAATTATAGAAAGGGGGGTATATACATGGTAAAAGGACCACAGTTTTTGAATGATAAGCTATGTCTAAACGTGTTGGCAAATACGCCTCAAAATGCACAAGAAATTTATGAAGTAACTGAAGGTCATGTCATTGTTGGTTTATTGTCGGCTGATTATGAAACAGTAGACTTAGCGATAGAGGACATGAAAAAATATGACGCTATCTTGAATGGTGCTGTTTCTGTTGGCTTAGGGGCAGGCAATCCGAAACAATGGAAAATGGTTGCTGACATTTGTAAAATATATAAGCCAGCACATGTCAATCAAGTTTTTTCTGCTGTAGGATATACTCGAGCACAGTTAAATAATACCCATACTTACATTAATGCCTTAGTGCAACCGACAGAAAAGCCAGGATATGTTAATATAGCAACAGGAGAGCAATCATCAGAAAAGCCAGTGGTAGAAGCGCCAATTGAATCGGCAATTGCCATGGTTAAAGAGATGGGCGGAAATTCATTGAAATTCTTTCCGATGAAAGGCTTAGAGACAGTTGAACAATATAAAAAAGTTGCTCAGGTATGTGCTAAGGAGCAATTTGCACTCGAGCCCACTGGTGGAATAGATTTACATAATTTTGAAGAGATCGTTTCGATTGCTTTAGAAGCAGGCGTTCCAAAAGTTATACCACACGTTTATTCATCAATTATTAACAAAGAGACTGGTGAAACAAATATTGAAGATGTAAAACAGTTGTACGAAATTATGCATAAAGTAGGGAGTTAAAATGTCTCATAAAATCAAAGCATTTGGCGAAGTGATGATGCGTTTAGAGGTTCCAGACTATAAAAAAATAGAACAGACGAATGAATTGCAAATGATGTTCGCTGGAACGGGTGTGAATTTTTTAGCAGCATTAACGAATTATGGACACGATACATCACTCATAACAAAATTACCACAGACGAATATTGGACAAGCCGCATTAAAGCATATTCGATCATTAGGGATTGGGACTGAAGATGTTGTTATCGGAGATCAATATTTAGGAATATACTTTTTGGAAAGCGGTTTTGCGAACAGGCCATCAAAAGTAACTTATAGTGATCGGCAGACGAGTAGTTTTAATCAAGCAAGTATAGATGACTATCATATTGAAGCAATATTGGAAAACACACATTTGATTCACTTTTGTGGGATTGCTTTAGCTCTCTCAGAAACAACAAGACAAATCACATTAAACCTAGCTGAACGAGCAAAAGAACTAGGAATAACCGTTGTTTTTGATAGTAATTACCGACCTGGCTTATGGAAGGATGACTATGTGTTAGCACGGAAATATTATGATAAAATGTTACACTTATCAGACATAGCTTTTATGTCAGATAAAGATGCAAGCTTATTGTTACAATTTAAAACAAATGAAGAAACTGAACAAGGTCGATTAGAAGATTTGCTTAAAAAAGTATCTCATCAATATAAGATAAGGACAATAGCATGTACACGACGGAAGTCAGCTAATCAGACGACCCACCAAACATTGCAAGGCTTTTTATTACATGATGGCGATATTGTATATTCAAAAATTTATCCAAATCACATCTTGGATCGAATTGGAGCAGGCGATGCTTTCGCAAGTGGCATCATTCATGGACTCGTTCACAACTTACCAATAGAAGAAACGGTTGAATTTGCAACGGCTGCAGGTGTCCTAGCACATAGCACATATGGTGATACACCTTTATGTAATCAAGAAGATGTGTGGAATTTAATACATCAAGACGGACATATCGATATAGAAAGGTAGAGATAAAATGAATTTAAAAAGCAGGGAACCATTATATGTACAAGTCCAAAATATATTGAAAGAACGTATTATCACAGGCGTATATCCAATTGATACACTTATTCCATCAGAACAAGAGTTGAGAAAGGAATTTGGTGTCAGTATGATTACGATTCGACGAGCTGTTGAGCAATTATCACAGCAAGGTTATGTTGAAAAACGTAGTGGTATCGGTACAACTGTCTTAGATAACAATGCTTTTTCTAAGCTGTCAAAAGGAAAAAGGTTTAGTGAATATTTAATTGAAGCTGGATATGAACTTGAGAAAGATTTTGTAGGTTTAGAAAAAATAGAGAATAGTACTGATCCTGTGCTGAAACGTCATTTTAATGGCAATTGTTATTGTATGGAAAGATTGTACACTTTAAATGGCAAGCCTTATATTCATTTTAAGCACTATATACCTGGTGAAGTCGATTTACCAGACGATGTAGAAAAATTCCAAGACTCTCTCTATGAAATTATGTATAAACAAGGGTTTGAGTTTCAAAGCTTTGAAGACCAGTTTGGTGTTGAAGTGCCAGATCATTTTGTCGCAGAAAAATTAGAAATTGCTGCACAACCTTTATTACAACGAACACGTTTTTCTTATGATGAAGCAGGACAAGTTGTTGAATATTCTGTTGCTTTTTATAATACAGATATGCATAAATATGTAGTGAAATTAGACGCATAAAAAGGTCATGAGTGATAGAAACTCATGACCTTTCTTTTTTATTTATCAATGACTAGACGTAAAGACTTTAAGATACCTAAATGAATCCCTTCATGCCAGTGTACGAACTGCATGGATGAATCAACCGTATCCAGAATTAAGCCATTCACATCTCGTGCATGATCTGCTTTATTATTTAATTTATCTTTGAAAAATGTCTCTATTCTTTTTTCTTGCTCAATTAAAGCTTGAATAATCTCATCTTTAGAAGGAACCTTTTCAGGCCACTCGCTAGGTCGTGAACCATCTAAAAATAAGGGCATCCAATCTGGGTGAACAATTTCGTAATTGTTATCTGCATCATGTAAGAAGCCCTCGGCTTCGGCATATATATGACCAGCATTCCAACGAATTGTATTTGGGAAGTTTTCAGGTTG
>DATGTP010000021.1:0-65445 GCA_035301825.1 Pseudogracilibacillus sp.
ACATGAATATCTTCTTTAAAGGCAGCTACTAGCTTCTCTGCCATCTTCACATCATACAAGAAAGCATTAACCTCAAAATTTAATCGAAAACTGCGTACATCAATGTTTGCTGTACCAACAGAAGATACTTTCCCATCTACGACAATCGTTTTAGCATGTAAAAATCCATTTTGATATAAATAAATTTCAGCACCTTCATTGAGGAGTTCACCAACATATGACAAGGTCGCCCAATAAACAAAAACATGGTCTGGTTTATTTGGAATCATAATTTTAATTTTAACACCAGATAAAGCGGCAATACGTAAAGCATCCATTAAACTCTCATCTGGTATAAAGTATGGTGTCTGAATATAAACATATTCCTTAGCAGCTAAAATCATTTTTATATAGCCATATTTTATTTGTTCCCAATCAGAGTCTGGACCACTCGAAACAATTTGTACGCCGACATCACTATGCTCGATTGCTTTAATATAATACCTTTCATTATATTCGATCCGTTCACGTGATGCCTGATTCCAATCTAATATAAAACGCGTTTGCAATGTTTGAACAGCATCACCTTGAATTCGTAAATGCGTATCACGCCAGTAACCAAACTTCTCTGATTTACCCAAGTACTCATCACCAATATTAAATCCACCAATATAACCAATTTTTCCGTCAATCACTGCTATTTTACGATGATTTCTAAAATTGATTTTTAAATTAATTTTAGGAATTTTCGGTGGAAAAAACGCCTCAACATGAACACCCGCGTGTCTCAATCGTCTTAAGAAACGTTTACCTAAGCCTCTCGACCCCATATCATCATAAAGTAAGCGAACATCGACACCTTCATTGGCCTTCTTAATTAATATATCAGCAATTTTCGTCCCTAATTGATCTTGGCGAATAATATAATAAACCATATGAATATGATCTGTCGCCGCTTCTAAATCATCAATTAAAGCAGAAAACTTCTCTTCGCCATCTATATACAAATTAATGAGATTGTTTTGTGAATAAATGGCATCATTGTGCTTCAAATGCAAATAATACAATTCTTTATACTGCCTTAACACTTCTTGCTTATAAGGGATGTTATCTGACTCTAATATTGCTAATTGTTCATTAACACGCCTCTCAACCCCTAACCTGCTTTTCGTATCCCATATAAAAATATTACGATGGCTTAACTTTCTACCGAAGATTAAATATAAAATAAAGCCCAATACAGGAATAAAGAAAAGAACCATTAACCAAGCCCAAGTAGAGCTTGCATTTTTCCTCTCAAAGAAAATAATGGTAAAAGCTAATATAAAGTTTATTATTAAAACAGAAGTTAATAATAGTCCTGCATATTCCATTTCCTCAGCCCTTCCCATTTTTTTCGTCATTATTCCTATCTATTATATCATGTTTCGATAAGCACTTTGTTATGAAAGACTATTTAATGCTTGTTCAATATCTGCTTCGATGTCATCATATGCTTCTAAACCGACTGATAATCTAATCAGTGTGTCTGCAATACCCATTTCATTTTGTGTTTGTTCATCAATCTGTTTATGTGTCATCGACTTTGGATGTTGAATTAATGATTCCGCATCACCTAAACTAACTGCTAACTTAATTAAAGACAATTGATTAAAAAACTGCTCAACATCTTTTATTGTGCCGTCAATTTCGAATGATAAAATACCACCTGGGCGGTTCATTTGTTTTTGCATCACCTTATCTGATTGACTATCATAACCTGGATAATAGACTTGCTTTATTTTAGGATGATGAGATAAATAGTCGGCTAAACGTTCCGCATTGTCACAATGCTTTTCCATTCTTAATGTAAATGTCTTCAATCCACGTAAAAATAACCACGCTTCAAAAGCCCCTAAAACAGCGCCTATATCACGTTGTGTTGACTTTCTTATTTGTTCAATAACTTCCTTCGAACCAACTGCAATCCCTGCAACTACATCCCCATGTCCATTTAAATACTTTGTTGCACTATGGACGACGATAGAACAACCTAACTGTAAAGGCTTTTGTAAGTAGGGTGTTGCAAATGTATTATCAACAACTACGGGAATATGATAGCGCTTTGCTAGCTGGCTTATCAATGATAAGTCATACAATTCCATCGTTGGATTCACTGGCGTCTCAACATAAATAGCTTTTGTTTTACTTGTGATCATTTGTGTCAATTCCTCTTGGGAAGTAAAATCTGTATATGTAATAGTCAAGTTGAGTTTTTCCTCTAGCATTTGCAATAAACTATAAGTGCTCCCATAAAGACTACGCGAGCAGATGAGGTGGTCGTTAGCTTTTAACAAGTGAAGTAAGACAGCGGAAATTGCACCCATTCCTGAACTAAAGGCTAATCCTGCTTCGGCTTCCTCTAATTGAGCCATCCGCTCTTCCAAAATATGAAGTGTCGGATTACTTAAACGTGAGTATGTGTAACCCTCTTTTTCTTGATTAAAAATAGCCCTTCCTTCATCAAATGAAGCCATTTCAAATGTCGATGTTTGAAAAATTGGGATTGAAACACTTCCTAACATTTCCTTTGCATTATATCCACCATGAATGAGCTCTGTTTCCATCTTCTTTTTCTTCAACCCTACTACCTCCAATTTTAAAAGTATACTTTTCATTATAAATTATTATAAACACATTGGAAATGAATCGTATTATTATTCTAAATATTTGCTTTCCTCATTTCTAAAGCATTATATTAATGTAGTGTCATTGCATAAGGGAGGCAGCAAGATTGGAACATAATCAAACGAAAAAGGGTTTGACATACGGTATTTTAGCTTATGTCATTTGGGGTATTTTACCAATCTATTGGAAGCTTTTGTCACATTACGATGCTATGATCGTTTTATCACATCGAATATTGTGGTCTTTTGTATTTATGGTTATTCTTATCACTTTTACAAAAACATGGGAACCATTCATGTTAGAGTGTAAAAAGCTATTCAAAAACAGGAGACGAATGCTTTCCATGATCATTGTTGCTTTGTTAATAAGTGCTAATTGGCTTGTTTTTATTTGGGCCGTGCAAAATGGTTACGTCATTCAATCAAGTCTAGGATATTATATTAACCCGATTATAAATATTATTTTAGGAGTCATTTTTTTACAGGAAAAACTTAATAAGTCACAGATTGTCGCCTGTCTGCTCGCTTTAATTGGCGTTAGTTTTTTAACCTTTTATTATGGTGTATTTCCTTGGGTATCTTTATCGCTTGCCATCTCCTTTGGCTTGTATGGACTCTTAAAGAAAATCGCTAATTTACACGCTTTATACAGTTTAGCGATTGAAACGATGATTGTCGTTCCTATCGTATTTATTTATTTTGCTATTACAGATCTTCCGATTTTTATTATAGACAGTCATCTATGGCAAGAAAACATCTTGCTTATTTTATCTGGAGTTGCAACAGCTGTTCCACTCCTTTTATTTGGTAGTGCTGTGAAATATTTAACTTATACGACTATTGGCTTTCTTCAATATATAGGGCCAACTTTAATGCTTTTAATTGGTGTTTTTGTCTATAAGGAAGCTTTTACATATGCACACGCCTTTACTTTTGCTTGTATTTGGCTTGCATTAATCGTATATATGACAGCAACTTTCAATCAATTTAAAAAATTGCAAAAATAGTTGACAACCGATTATAAACAGGTATAATTGGTAATAATTTCATAAATGAAATATTAACTCTTATCAAGACGGATGGAGGGAATGGGCCCTATGATATCCAGCAACCTGAAAGTGACCTACTTTTTTCGGTGCCAAATCCCACAGATCTAAAGGATCAGAAAGATAAGGGGAGGCTAACATAAACACTTACCTCTTCTTATACGTTAAGAAGAGGTTTTTTAATGAGTTCACAATTTATAAGGAGGACATCAATATATGTCAAAATTTCAGTTAGAACATGCAGATACGATTTTATTACACGGAGGGCAAGAGCCTGATCCTGTAACAGGTTCACGTGCGGTACCAATTCATCAAACAACGTCTTACGTTTTCCGCGATACCGATCATGCACGTGATTTATTCGCACTCCAAGAAAATGGAAATATCTATACTCGAATTATGAACCCTACAACCGATGCTTTCGAACAGCGTGTTGCTTTATTAGAAGATGGAACGGCAGCAGTTGCAGTTGCATCAGGAATGGCTGCTATTACATATGCTATTTTAAATGTCGCAAGTGCTGGTGATGAGATTGTAGCTGACAGTAATTTATATGGTGGTACTTACAATCTTTTCGTTCATACTTTGCCACGCTTTGGTATTACGGTTAAAATTGTTGATGGAACAAATCCAGATGACGTACGTGCTGCGATTACAGACAAAACAAAAGCAATCTTTGGTGAGACAATAACAAACCCTAGTTTAAACGTTTTTGATATTGAAACGATTGCAGACATTGCACATGAACACCATATTCCACTTATTATCGACAATACATTTGCTCCTAAATTTGCCAAACCATTACAATGGGGAGCAGACATTGTAGTCCACTCAGCAACAAAATGGATCGGTGGGCATGGAACAAGCATTGGCGGGGTTGTCGTCGATGGAGGACGCTTCAATTGGGATAATGATAAGTTCCCTGGCTTTACTGAACCTGATGAAACTTATGGCGGTGTACGTTACGCTGATTTAGGTCCCATTGCCTTTGCCATTCGCTTACGTGTTCAATTATTACGTGATACAGGTGCTTCCTTAAGTCCACATAACGCATTTCTTCTTTTACAAGGCTTAGAGACTTTACACGTACGTATTGCACGTCACAATGAAAATGCACTTAAGGTTGCTCAGTTTTTACAATCACATCCAGGTGTAGAATGGGTAAACTTCCCAGGCTTAGCAGATCATCCTTCACATGCATTAGCAAATAAATACTTTAAAGGTGATGGATACGGATCGATCATCACATTTGGTATTAAAGGCGGTCTTGAAGCGGGTAAAACATTAATTAACAATATTGAATTATGGTCACACGTTGCTAACGTTGGAGACGCTAAGTCACTCATTATTCATCCTGCTTCTACAACCCATCAGCAATTGAGTCCTGAAGAACTAAAGAAGAGTGGTGTATCAGAAGACTTAGTACGCTTAGCCATTGGAATAGAAGATATTAAAGATATTATTGGAACACTTGATGCTGCAATTGAAAAAGCAACTGGTCACTCAAATATCGAAAAGACAGACGAGGAAGCCATTGAATCATTGTTAAGTTCACCTTTCGATCGATCAGAAGGATTACGCCAAAAAGTAATTGCAGTCGATGGCTCAGAAGCCCTTTTAAATGACGTCAAACAATTTGAAAAGCAACATTATCTAGTTACATCAATCAACGAAGCACCTGATAAGGTTGACGCAATCGTGACAGATTCAAAAGATGTAAACTTAAACGAAGCCATTGATAAAGGAGCATTTATTGTTTTTGCACCACATGCCCAAGCGAGTCATACAGATGAGCTTATTATTTCAAATAAAAACATTATTGAACTTAAGCGTAAATAACGTATAATATAGAAGTCACCTACAATATACTTAGGTGACTTCTTTTTTCGTTTAGAATAAATCGATTGCGGTAAACTAATATATAGGAAGGATTTTTCCTTATTTTTTACAACAATGAATTTAGGTGTGATCATAATGAATAGAAAACCTTTGTTTTTTATCTTATTTCTTATCTTTTTAGGCTTTGTATTCTATTTGAATGCAAAAGTTAATTTTAACGAACGTTCCGCTCTTCAACCAAGTCCTGAGCAAAATGATCAGATAAGTGAGGTTTTGAGTGAAGAGGAAGAAACTGACGACGAAACATTGAGCGATGTCTTATCAAAGGAAGACCCTGTTAAGGAATTCATAACTGAAAAAGCAAAAGCAGCCATTCGAGCTATTTTTAATAAAAAATTAAACATTGTTGCAATTGGAGATTCATTAACTGCAGGTAGTGGTGATGAGACCAATAATGGGGGTTATGTCGGGATTTTAGATGATCATTTAAATGATCAAATTGATGCCAATTTAACATTTACGAATTTAGGTAAACGAGGTAATCGAACCGATCAACTTTTGCAACGCTTAGAGGAACAAGACATTATAAATGAGATAGAAGAAGCAGATATTATTTTAATCACGATTGGTGCTAACGATGTTATGAAAGTCTTTCAAAATAATATTACTCGACTTACAACAGACGCTTTTGAAGAAGAACTCCCTTCTTTTGCCGTCAGATTGCAAGCAATTACAGACCGTCTAACAACGATCAATGACGATGCTAATATTTATTTTATTGGTTTTTATAATCCTTACTTCCATTACTTCCCAGAAGTAGAAGAACTAGATCATATTATAACGACTTGGAATGAAAGGATTGAGACGATGACAAAGCAATATGATCATGTGACATTTATTCCAGTGAAAGATGTTGTTGATGATGCCTCGTTTCATTTTTTAGCAGAAGATAATTTCCACCCGAACTATAAGGGGTATGAGCTGATTGCTAATGAAGTTGCTCAATATTTAATTGAAAAAGAAGGTGAATAAAGCATATGAGACAAACAAATAAACGTGATTTATGGCGAAAACGATTTTTTATTTTAGCGATTATAAATGCAGTCGTTTTTGTCGGCTTAATTTTTTACCTATATTCACCCGTCCCATCAAAGAAATTTGATATTCGAGAGAAGCAATGGGAAACAAAAACAGGTACTGAGTTTGTTATCCGTACATCTAAACAAAATTTAAATGACTTAGTCAATGCTTATTTAGATAAATTGCTTTCTCAAACTAAACAAAATTTTACAGTCGTTTTAGATGAGGATGTTGAATTGTATGGCGAGCTTCCAGTCTTTTCAACAACTGTCCCACTCCTCATCCGATTTGATCCCATTGTACAAGATAATGGGGATATTGCACTCAAGCAAAAATCTATTAGTGTAGGGCAATTAAAATTACCAAATAAAAAAATCATGCAGTATGTTGACCGCTTTTTACCAACACCCGAATGGATCATCATTGATCCAAAAGAGGAAGAAATCTATATTAAAATTACTGAAATGGATATTCAAAGTAATTTAGACGTCAAAATTGAACAGTTTGATTTAGCAAAAAACAATATTGCTATTCGTTTAAGAGTCCCCTATGAAACACTTGGAATCGAAACGCTCAAGCAATTAGAAGAGGAAGAGTAACAAGTTACTCTTCCTCATAAATAGCTGCCATTTGTGATAAACGTTTTTTAATTTGATCGACGAGGCTTAAGGGAGCTAATACTTGCGCCTGAGCCCCTCTACTTAAAATCCAACTCATTAACCCTTCGGATATTTTCGTCCGATGCTTCATAATAAAATGTTCCTTACCATCACGGCTTAATTCAACATCTTGTCCAAAGTGATCAATCACGATATTTACTGCCTCATTACAGAGCCGAATCGTTACCGTTTCATCTTCTCCAGAAAACATATTGACTAGTTTTTTTGCGTAGCTTTGCAAGTCAAATTGCGGGTCTTTTGAAAACTGCTTCTCTGTTAAAGTAATTTCCCTCATCCGGTCAACCCGATAATGTCTTATTTCTTCATGTTCATATGAATAACCTATTAAATAATAATAATTATCTTGCCAAATGAGATCATATGGCGCAACAAGATAGGACTGTCCACCTTTTCGATAAACAAATTCTTTTTCAACATTAAAATCTCCATACTTAAAATCGAGCACTTTTTTCTCTTGAATACTACGATGTATTTGGTCGATATTATATTTTATCATTTCAAAGTCAATGTTAACTGTTTGATTATAATAAATCGGCTCTGGAAGTGTTTCTGCAATATAATCACTCGTTAACTCTTTCAACTGTTCGATTATTTTTACCTTTTCATTTAATGTAATGAAACGAGCCGATAAAACCGCATCAACAAGTAAACGAATTTGATAAGTTTCAAACATCCGCTCTTGATAACTATAATAAATCTTGCCATGTTTGCCACGATTTCGTACGACGTGAAAGTCCATATTATCTAAAGCTTCGATATCTTGTTTAATCGTCCGGATATCAACATTGTCTACATGTAACAATTCGATAAGTCGCTGTCGCAAGGCATAAACATCTAACTCATGTTCTTCATCTGTTTCTCTTTGTAACACCGTCTTCAATTGTAGTAAACGATAACTATTGCTTTGTTTCATTATGACACTCCTTCACAATCCCGTAAACTTAGTATACCATGATTAAAATAATGTGACATTTAACATTGACGAATAGTAGAATATCCCGTAAACTTTGTTTGACAGGATATAAATTGGAGGATTTTTTTATTATGATAACAGTTAATAATGTAAGTCTTCGTTTTGGCGACAAAAAGCTTTTCGAAGATGTTAATATACAATTTAATGTTGGAAATTGTTACGGTGTAATCGGTGCAAATGGTGCTGGGAAATCGACATTTTTAAAAGTATTATCAGGAGAAGTAGAGCCACAAACAGGTGATGTTTCTTTAGAGCCCGGAAAGCGATTAGCCGTTTTAAAGCAGGATCATTTCGCTTATGAAGAAGAACAAGTATTAGAAACCGTCTTAATGGGACATGAACAACTTTTTAAAGTCATGAAGGAAAAAGATGACATTTATTTAAAAACAGATTTTTCAGATGAAGATGGCGTACGAGCAGCTGAATTAGAAGCAGAATTTGCGGAGCTCAATGGATGGGAAGCACATTCAGATGCTGCTATCTTATTAACAGGACTTGGTGTGAGTGAATCCTTACATGAAAAGAAAATGGCTGATTTGAAACAATCAGACAAAGTTAAAGTCTTACTTGCACAAGCCATTTTCGGTAATCCTGATGTCTTGTTACTAGATGAGCCGACAAACGGACTGGATATTCAAGCAATCCATTGGTTGCAAGACTTTTTATTAGATTTTGAAAACACTGTAATTGTTGTCTCACATGACCGTCACTTCTTAAACAAAGTCTGTACACACATTG
The DNA here is from genome assembly GCA_035301825.1 of Pseudogracilibacillus sp. GTDB lineage: Bacteria > Bacillota > Bacilli > Bacillales > Amphibacillaceae > Pseudogracilibacillus. The sequence goes on from DATGTP010000021.1 coordinate 9,002, forward strand.
CTGATGTTGATTTTGGAAAAATTCAAATTTATGTTGGTAACTATGACTTTTGGTACGAATCAAGTCAACTAGCAACACGTATGGCTAAAGAGGAAAATAAGAAAAAAGAAGAAAAGGTGAAAGAGTTACAAACCTTTATTGCTCGTTTTAGTGCAAACGCATCAAAGTCACGTCAAGCAACTTCAAGGCGTAAGTTATTAGAAAACATTACACTTGATGATATCAAGCCTTCATCCAGACGTTACCCATATGTCGCTTTCTCACCAGAACGTGAAATCGGAAATGATTTACTACGTGTTGAAGGACTCACAAAAACAATTAATGGCCAAAAAGTGTTAGACAATGTTTCTTTTACGATTAATAAAGATGAGAAAGTTGCTTTTGTCGGACGAAATGACGTTGCAAACACGACCTTGTTCCAAATCATTATGGGTGAAATGGAAGCTGATAGCGGATCATACCATTGGGGCGTTACAACATCACAAAGCTATTTCCCGAAAGATAATAGTGCTTTTTTCGAAGGTAACAACTTATCCTTAGTTGATTGGTTACGCCAATATTCACCCGAGGATCAAACTGAAACCTTCTTAAGAGGTTTCTTAGGTCGCATGCTATTCTCTGGCGAAGAAGCCCTCAAGAAAGCAAATGTTTTATCCGGGGGAGAAAAAGTACGTTGTATGCTATCCAAAATGATGTTATCTAGTGCAAATGTTCTTATATTCGACGAGCCAACAGCCCATCTTGATTTAGAATCTATCACAGCAGTCAACAACGGACTCATTAAGTTTAAAGGATCTATTTTATTTACATCAAGTGACCACCAGTTTGTTGATAGTATTGCTAATCGATTAATTGAATTAACACCTAACGGCATTGTAGACAAAATGATGTCATATGATGAATATGTTCGTGATGAAGCTTTACAAGCTGATATCGATAAAATGTACCAATAAAATAGAAGAAGCTGAATTGTATTTATACAATTCAGCTTCTTTTCATGTTTAATCATCGCTAGAAGAGAATAATCCAGCAATCGCATCGAATATATTTTTAAAGAAATTTCCTATCTTTTCAAAAAAACCTTCATCTAAGTCAATGCCGTCTAATTTGTCTTTGAGTTTAGAGGCAATATCGTTTAATTGATCCTTAATCTGATCAAAGTCTATATTTAAATCTTTCATCTTATCGAATAGGTCGACAAGTAATTGACGATCTTCGTCACTTAAATTGATATCGAGCTTTGATAATTGTTCTTCAACAATTTCTTCGACTTCTTCACGTGTTACAGGATCCATTTCCGCAATTGCCTTTTTTATTTCTGCCATTAAACTCGCAATTTCTTCATTTGTTACCCCATCACGTTCAGCTAACTCTGTTGTGATCTCAAGCTCTTCATTAGCCACCTTCATTCGCTCAGGGTCTAAATCATCATTTGTTGCATCATATGCTTTATAAATACCCGTCAATGCTGATTCACCTGTTACTTTAACCGGTGATGCAACTTCTACGAGCGCATTTTCAACACCAGCTGTTACAAGAGCATTCATATACATATCACTTGTCACACTCGTAATATTCTCAGCTGTGACGATATTAACAATCAGGCCATGTCCACTCTTTTTATAAGTGATTTTTACTGATGAATACATATTCGCATTTGGATTACCACCGATAAAGCGATGAAGATCTTGACCCGTCACAATAATTTCATGGGTTGCTACATCTTTTTTATCATTTAACAATCGGCGCGTCTCTTCTTTTTGCTCATCTGACAACTGCTCCCCTAAAACGATAATCGGCTCTCCATTAAATTCATCAATCACTTCTTCAGCAGCTACCGTCTTATTCATTGGGATGAGTAAGGCAAAACCTAATAATATGACTATACTTATATTTAATAATTTTTTCATGCTTGTTCTCCTTTAATTAACATTTAAATGTGTATAGCTATAGTTTATGCTTCTTTTCATAAAATTACAATAATGACATATACCTAATAAGCAAATAGATTGCCCTTCGTTTTAGAGTATGTTTCAATAATAAGGATATATTAATTAGAAAGTTAGTGATAGATGATGGGAATTGTAATCGTCGACGTGTGTAGTGTTAACCGAGTCATGACCTTAGATGTAGAAGCTATAATTGAAGAAGAGTTCCCTGAAGTCGCCGTTGTTGTCAATCAATGCTTAAGTTTCTGTGGCCTATGTGCCGCAAGTGCATATGCACATGTTAACGGAAAAATTGTTCATGGAAAAACACCCGAAGATTGTTTAAATAACATAAGAGAAGCGATCAAAAAAGAATTAGCTTTTTTCGAATAAAAGGAAAGCAAGATGCAAAAGGCATCTTGCTTTTTTTAATAAGCGGCTTGTAAAATCGCTAATATATCATCTTCCTCTAGTGGCATATAATTACCACAATCTGCTACTGTTTCTTTCGTTAATGCTGCGATCTCTGCTAAACCCTCAAACGGAATATGATATGTCCGTAACTTAGTTGGTGCACCCCAACTTTCCCATAGTGATGATATGTAATCAATCCCTAATAGAGCAATCTCCTCGTCTGTTTGATTTTGTGGGTTAATCTGACAGATCTTCATAGCAAAATCTTTCAAGCGATTCATATATCCTTGCTTGACGGCATGTCTCATCCAATGCGGGAACAAAATAGCCATCCCTGCCCCGTGAGGTATATCATACACGGCTGATAAAGCATGGTCAATATGATGGGTTCCCCAATCGCCAATAAAGCCCATGTTTAATTGATCACTAAGTGCAATTGTACTAGCATAGGCTAACGTTTCACGATGTTCAACATCACTTAGATTCGCTAATAGTTTCGGTGTTTCTTCTAATAAAGAACGCATGACACTTTCTAACATGCCATCTTGGATGACCGTTCTGTCGCCTGGATGAAAATAATGCTCCATAAGATGTGACATCGTGTCTATCGAACCGTAGATCGTCTGATTTTTTGGAACTGTTGTCATATATGTCGGATCAACGATAACAAATTGTGCTCTAAAGTGTGAGGAACTAAATGCTCGCTTATCTTTCGTCTCCCAATTTGTAATAACAGAAGTTAAACTCATCTCTGCGCCTGTTCCTGCCATCGTGACAATTGATCCATATGGCAATCCATCTTTTGCCCTTTCTCGTCGTGTAACAAGGTCCCAGACAGGGTACTTAGTTTTAGCACCAACCACAATAGCCTTCGTACAATCAATGACACTGCCACCACCGATCGCTAAAACAAAGTCAACCTCATGTTTTTTACAAATATGAATACCTTCTTCTACTGTTGTTAAGCGCGGGTTTGGTTCAACATCTTTTAATTCAAACACTGTTTTATTTTGCTTTATAAGTAGATCCATCACTTGATCATACAAGCCCATTTTCTTAATACTTCCAGAACCATACACAATTAATATACGGTCACCAACCATCATCAATTGCTTTTCTAACTGCTTTATTTGCCCCTGGCCAAATAGAAGTCTCGTTGGATTATAATACATAAACGGTTTCATCTTCTCACCTCAACTTTTAGAAAGAAAAAAGGAGTTCATCATGAACTCCTTTTTATTTTACATATGCGACTGCATCAATTTCGACAAGCACATCTTTCGGTAAGCGACTTACTTCAATTGTTGCACGAGCCGGATATGGCTTCTTTAAATAACGACCGTAAATTTCATTTACTGTCCCAAAGTTATCGATATCTTTTAAATAAATCGTAAACTTTACCACTTGATCAAATGTAACACCCGCTTCAAGTAAAATAGTACGTAAATTTTCCATCACTTGAATCGTTTGTTTCTCTACACCTTCTGCAACATCACCAGTCTCTGGGTTTATGCCAATTGCTCCAGATGCATATAAAAAATCTCCTGCAATAATTGCCTGTGAATAAGGCCCAATTGCTGCTGGCGCTTTATTCGTAAATACTTCTTTCATGACAATACACCCTTCCCTTTTTATCTATTCATGATTACGTTTTCATGTCCTATGTTTCTTTAATATATCATAAATTTACTGAATTTTACAATTATATGTTTAAAAGCATTTTGATATCATCTTCAGATAAGCTAGACAACATCGTTTCACCCGGTTGAATAACTCGATCAATTAATTCTCGCTTCTTTTGCTGCAGTTCATATATCTTTTCCTCAATTGTTCCTTCAGTTAATAAGCGAATAACTTGAACGACTTTTTTCTGTCCAAAACGATGCGCCCGTCCAGCCGCTTGGTCTTCGACCGCTGGATTCCACCATAAATCATATAAAATAACCGTATCTGCACCTGTTAAGTTTAAACCTGTACCACCTGCACGTAAGGAAATTAAAAAGACACTTTTCTCTCCATTGTTAAATGCCTCACTCATCTTCACGCGGCTCTCTGCATCTGTTTGACCATGTAAGTAAAAGTAATCAATTCCTTTTTTCTCAAGTTCATGTCGGATAATATCATGCATCGATGTAAACTGAGAGAATATAAGCATGCGTTTCCCTTCCGCCATAAAGGTATCAATCGTATCAAGTAAGGTTTTTAATTTACTCGATGGTCCATCATAATTTTCAATGAATAATGAAGGATGGCAGCACAATTGACGTAAGCGTGTTAAACCAGCTAATATTTTCATTCGATTTTGCTGGAAGGATCCCTGTTTTAACTGTTCAGATGTTTCCGTTCTAATTTGATTTAAATAGCCAACATATAATTGTTTCTCTACCTCAGATAACTCAGATACATGGACAGATTCAATTTTCTCTGGAAGCTCTGTTAAAACATCCTCTTTCACACGACGTAAAATAAAGGGCTTCGTTAACATTCGAATGTGTTCATGATCAAGTTGTCTAAATTGTTTCAATGAAGGCAATAAACCTGGTAAAACAACATAAAAAATCGACCATAATTCATCAAGTGAATTTTCAATTGGCGTTCCACTTAATGCATATTTTCGTGTTGCCACTAATTGATGTACGGCTTTTGCTGTTTTTGTCGTATGATTTTTAATAAATTGTGCCTCATCTAAAATAACAGTTTGGAAGCTTTTTCCTTCATATAAACCAATATCTTGACGAATCGTACCATAAGAGGTTATCCAAACATCGACTTCACTAGCCGCTTCAATTAATTTTACACGATCTTCTTTATGCCCTTGAATGACTTCAACTGATAAATGAGGTGCGAATTTTTCAAACTCATTTTTCCAATTGTAAACAACCGATGATGGCACGATGATTAAATGAGCTAGTTCACTTGGCTCAGAAAGAATGTAAGTAATCGTTTGTAATGTTTTTCCAAGCCCCATATCATCTGCAAGAATACCACCTAAATGATAAGCACTTAAGGACTTAAACCATTGATAACCGACCAGTTGATAGTGTCTTAAATCAGCTTCTAACCCTTTAGGTAAATCAAAATACTGCTCCTCTGGGTGCTTTAAATTACTTAATAATTTTCGGAAAGATGGATCATACGATTTTCTCGTTTCTAATACATCATCCACTTGAGCCGCTCTGTATGCTGGTAACTGTACTTTTTGTTCCTTCATATCTGACGCTTTAATATTCAGGTCAGTGAACAAATCTTTTATTGAATCAAATGCCTCATTCTCTAGCGACATGAAAGCACCACTCTTCATACGATAGAACTTTTTTCTTTCTAAGACAGATTGAATAATACCATTCACTTCATCTTCTTCGACACCAGTTATATCAAAGCCAATTTCTAATAAGCTTGTATTCGATTCCACTTGGACAACCGCATTTGGTAAAGGGTCATCTTCTAACATCATCAATTGAATCGAAGGAGATAAGTACAATTCAACATGCTCATTCAATTCAGGCAAAATCGTATATAAGAAGTAATAAACGTCTTCATCTTCATCTAATTTCATATATAAATGTTTTCCATTATATCGAAAGTTTGCTTCCTCGATATAATCCATAATTTGCATTTCCTTTTCCGTATCTCGAATAACAATTGTATCGTGAGAGTCACCGTTAAATGGGTCGATTTCAACTTGTCCATAATGGTACTGTAATTTTCCTATAATCAGTTCATCTTCATCTTCAATATACAATTTAGCTCTTAATGGCTTTTCAACAATCACATTTTGGACATCATCAGCAATCTGAACATTCACTTGTTTTTTCAAGGTTGGAATCACTTCACTGAAAAAAGTATCCTTGTTGTCTTGTGAAATTGGAATTGTTTCATACACAACCTTATTCGTCATCGTTTGCTTTAAGACATTTAATTGAGCGTCACTTGGAAAGTAAAAATTCCCATCTTGAAACAACATGCCATAATCATCAAATAGCTGCATATCTTTTGAGACATATTGGATATTTAAGGTTAATTGTTCTTCCTTACCTTGAGTCACTTCATATGTGACAGGTAATTCATCCTTCAAGAGTTGAAAGGATTCATAATGTCTTCCATTTACATAGACATCACTTTTTCGCTCCTGTATATCCACTAATAAATCATAAAACACAAGAGGCGGTATGACTAAATAACGACGATCATAACGTTTTTTCGTATCAACATATAAATCACGTGTGAACACATCACCAGTTGAGATAATTGCTTGTAATCGCCTTAAAATGTGTTGATCTTTTTGTAAAAAGTAATGTTCTTCCGGGTAATATGTAAACTTCTTCGTAAAGGCATATGATTCATCGTTCAGTGCAGCATCTAAGAACTCACGAAAGTCTTGGATAACATAACGATGATCGACTCCTGTCCGCATTTCAAGCAAAACTTTATCGTCTTGTAAGTGGACCGTATATTCAATATTCATCGGCACTTTGCCAAAAATAACACTACATTGTCGATCTTTTAAACGAATCATTTCGTCGATAAAACGGGTTGTTACAAGATCGTTTGCAACAGTCGATTCTTCCTTTTTGTTTTGTATGGCTAACATGACAGCAACAACATGTTTACACGTATGATAAGTGTTAAAAGCAGGACATTCACAATATGACTTTAACTTGCCTTCATTCACTTTTTCTAAACTAATGTCAACATAATAACTGTCTGTACCTTGCACATAAGCAAACCAAGTTTGGCTATTTCGATTATAACTTAGCCCTTCTACACGCTCTTCGTTATAATATGCTAATCCACGCTGATAAATGCGTGGTAAAAATATATTTTCAATATTAATTCCCTTTAATGAATCGTTCATACATTTACATCCTTTTTAAATTACAATTTTACGTGATGACGACCACTGACAATTAAATAAATATAATATAGTAGTGAAGCTGCAACTGAGCATGCCGCAACAATATAAATCATCTGATAACCATACATGAAGGCTAATTGCCCAAAGACCATTGCTCCTATACCGACACCTAAATCAAAAAAGGAGAAAAAGGTTGCATTAGCCATACCTTTTCGGTCAGCGGGCGCACTATTGACTGCCCATGCCTGTAAAGCAGGTTGAACCATACCAAAACCAAACCCATAAAAAATACCAGCAACGATTAGCATAGTCATGTTTGGTAACCAAGCTAAAAACGACATAGCTATAATGACTAATATAACACCTGGCGGGATTACATATACATCCCCTTTCGTATCATACAGTTTCCCTGCAAATGTTCGGGTTAGCATTAAGGATAATGCGTATGCCACGAAATAAATTTGTATCCCATCAATGTTTTTTTCAGCTGCATATAAAGGGAGAAAAGATGCGATACCTCCAAAAGTGGCTGTTATAAAAAACAATAAGATAGACGGATTGATTGCTGATTTTTCTAACACATCGAATCGAGCTACTTTTGTTTTATCCGGCGATCGATCTACTTTTTTAAATCTAATATTTAATGAAAGTAAGAAGGCCATTAAGCCTAATGCAGCACAAATTAAGAAGAACCATTGGAAGCTCATTTTTCCTGCTAATGTTAAACCTAAAGCTGGTCCAATCGCTAAAGCTAAATTACCAGATAAGCCATAGTAGCCCATCCCTTCCCCACGTCGTTTCGGCGGGATGAGATCGGTAGCAATCGTGCCAGACGCTGTCGTAGAAAAGCCCCATCCTACACCTTGAATGATCCGCATCACGATTAACATAGCAATACTCGTTAAAAATCCAAAAGAGCCTACCGAAAGCACGAACAGACTAAGACCAAACAAATAAACGACACCACGCCCTTTCGACTCTAATGCATGTCCTGCATAAGGACGAAATAAAAGTGCCGAAAATGTAAATACACCGACAATCAAACCAATCATCTGTTCACTTCCACCCAATGTGTCAATAAAAATTGGAATTGTCGGTAATGTCATTTGAAAACCTAAAAATATAAAAAAGTTAGCAATCCAAATAAGGACGAAATCGCGTGTAAAAATTTTATCTTGTTCGTTTGGCATATAATCTTCCTTTCATCCCTCCATTATACATGAAGAGATGGCTCATTTAAATGATTGCGATTCATACCTTTACTTTAACCATTTAGCCCATAAAAAAACTAGTTAAGTTTCGATTTAAGAAACTTAACTAGTTTAACTTTATACTATTATAGATCGTCAAATCCGTTTAAATCACTTGTTTTCGTATATTGACGTGACTTTTGTTCGAAGAAGTCTGTTTTCGTTCCATCGAAGTTATCAACATATGCACGAATCCACTTCATCGGGTTCTCTACATATTCAGGATAAATTTCATTTAATCCCATCATACGTAACATTTTATTCGCACGGTACTTAACATAACCAGCCATTTCTTCTAAATCGATTCCATCAACATCTTTTAATACATATGTCGACCATTCGATTTCTAATTCTACTGACTGCTCAAATGCACCATATACCCATTGAATAAATTCTTCATTATTATGTTCTGGGTTTTCTGCTAACGTTGCACGGAACAACTCTGAAATAAAGCGTCCATGCTCTAATTCGTCACGGTTAATATAACTTACCATTGTTGATGTACCAACCATTTTATTGTGACGCGCTAAATTATAGAAGAATGCAAAACCTGAATAGAAGAACATTCCCTCTAGTAAAGCGGTATATACACATGTTTTCAAAATATTTTCAATCGTTGGATTTTCTGCAAATGCATTATAATGCTTCATAATCTCATCATTACGCTTTAATAAAACCGGATCGACTCGACCTAACTCAAATGATTTATTTTGTTCAGCTAAACTGACCACTGACGATAAAACATATGAGTAACTTTCGTTATGCACAGCTTCTTGTTGTGCAATAACTGCCATAATTGATTGCACTGAAGGATCTGTCGCATAAAGTGAGATAAGTAATGCCGTTCTCGTTTGTGGAGCATCTAAAGTTGACAATAATCCAATAATCTTCAAATAAGCATCTTGCTCTTCTTGTGTTAATGTACTAAATTGCTTAACATCACTTGCCATACTTACTTCATCTGCTTGCCAGTAATTTCCGACAAGACGTTTATACATTTTGTACCAATGTGGATAAGCAATATCATTCCAATTCAAGATTCCACTTGACTTACCACCAAATAATTTTGTTGATTTATTCGGATTACGCGGTTCTAACGTTTTCGCTTTCTCAAGCAAAGACTGGCTCATTATTCAACACTCCTTCTATCCATTGTTCAATATGTTGCTCTTGGTGACCTCGCGGGGATTGTTCAATTTTTAATGCCGGCCATTGACTATGATAAAATTTTGCTAACTTTTCTGCCGCTAAACAAAACAAGTCATCGCCACCAAATTGAGTATCTCCAGAGCCGAACACAGCTATGTTGTCCGGCTTATATCCGACATCTAACACAAAGTCTTTCATTTCATCTGGAGTTGACCCTTGGTCCCAAGTAAATGTTCCTAAAAAGATGCGATCATATTGTGATACATCTGGTAATATCCCAAAGCCTATTTCATACATATCCACATGGTGTCCATAGTTCGTCAAATGATCTTTCACATGAAAAGCTATTTCTTCTGTGTTGCCACTGTATGTTAAATATGCTATGAGTGTCTTCATGAGTGACACCACTCACACTCTTCAATATCACTTGACGTTGAACGAACATAATATGTCGTTTTTAACCCTTCTTTCCATGCTTGAATGTGTAAGTTTAACAACACTGACGCACGAATTGTGTTTGGTACATAAAGGTTAAAAGATAAACTTTGGTCAATATGACGCTGACGTGCAGCATTTTGTGTAACTGACCAACGTTGGTCAACAATATATGCTGAACGACGGTAAATGTTATAAGTATTATGATTTAAGTCTGGTGCTGTAAATGGAATTTTAAAGTCCTTTTTCTCTTCATGATAAAACACTTGGAAAACAGGGTCAATACTCGCTGTAGAACCAGCAATCATCGCTGTTGACGAGTTTGGTGCTACTGCTAATAAATATCCATTACGCATACCATTTTCTTTGACTTCTGCCTTTAAGTTATCCCACTTCTCATCTTCATATCCACGTAGAGAGAAGTATTCTCCTGTATCCCACTTACTTCCTTCAAATAATGGGTAAGATCCTTTTTCCTTACTTATTTCCATACTTGCCTTAATTGTTAAGTAAGCAACTTTTTCATATAATTCGTCCGCAAACTGGACAGCTTCATCTGATTCCCACTCAATGTTTTTCAGTGCTAATAAGTGGTGCCAACCAAATGTTCCTAATCCAATTGCGCGGTATTTACGGTTTGTAATTTGTGCTTGTTGGATTGGTAATGTATTTACATCAATAACGTTATCTAGCATACGAACTTGAATCGGGATTAGTCGTTCTAATACATCTTCAGGTACTGCACGTCCTAAGTTAATTGAACTTAAGTTACATACTACATAGTCACCTGATTTATATTTTTTAACAATTGTATTATCTTCTTCTAAATATTCTTCAATAAATTCAGTTGGTGATTGGTTTTGTGTAATTTCTGTACATAAGTTAGAGCAGTAAATAACACCTGCGTGATCGTTGTTATTCATACGGTTTACTTCGTCACGATAGAACATAAATGGTGTTCCTGTTTCTAATTGTGATACCATCACACGCTTCATAATTTCAATTGCTGGCACTGTACGGCGTGTTAAGTTTGGATTAGCAACACACTCTTCATACTTTTGACGCCAAGTCCCACTGCCACGCTTTTCATCATAAAAGTCTTCTAAAGCAAAGCCCATCTCTTCTCGTACTTCATGTGGGTCGAATAAGTGCCAATCTTCTCTTGCTTCTACTTTTTCCATGAAGTAGTCCGGTAAACAAACACCTAAGAAGATATCATGTGCACGCATACGCTCATCACCATTGTTTAGCTTTAAGTCTAAAAACGGCTCAATATCTGCATGCCATACATCTAAGTAAATCGCAATGGCACCTTTACGTGTTCCTAATTGGTCAACACTTACGGCTGTATTGTTTAATTGACGAATCCAAGGTACGACACCACTTGACATACCTTTAAATCCTTTAATCGAACTTCCACGTGCACGGACTTTACCCATGTAAACACCGATTCCACCACCATTTTTCGATAGTTGTGCAACATCAGTATTTACATCATAAATAGACTGTAAACTATCTTCTACTGTATCAATGAAACAGCTTGATAATTGACCGTGTGTTTTACCAGCATTATTCATTGTTGGTGTCGCAACTGTCATATATAAGTTACTTAATGCCCAATAAGCTTCTAACACGAGCTCTGGTCGTTTTTCAGCTGGTTCATCTTGCATTAAATGCATAGCAATAATCATCCAACGCTCTTGCGGTAACTCAAAAACTCTCTTTTCATGATCTGTTGTTAAATAGCGCGTTGCTAATGTATATAGAGCTAAATAATTAAATAAGTTATCACGCTTAGCGTTAATATTTTCATTAAATAAGTCAATATCTTTTTTAGTGTACTTATCTAATAGTGAACTTGTATAAATGCCTTTATCTACTAATGTTTCAATTAGTCCATAAAAGTTATCATAAGGATTTGCTTCATCATTACCACGGTTACGAGCAGCTTCACGGTATAAATGTTTAACATACAAACGACTTGCGACATATGTCCAGTCCGGATTTGTTTCATCAATATTTTCTAACGCGTTTTTAACAAGCACTACAGTCAATTGTTCATCTGTCTCATCCCCACGGATTGTACGTTCTAGTTTCGCTTCATAATCCGTTAAATCCACGTTTAACCCTTCTGTTACTCCTTCTAACCATGTTGCCCAAGGCAATGCCGCCTGTACATTACTCATTTAAATTTCCTCCTTAAAAATAACTGAAAATGAAATATGCGCATAAGATGTCATGAAAAAACCGCTCATCCCTTCGAATTGTGACAAATAAGAAGAATAAACGGCATAATAATAATATCTTTTAAAGATTATGCTTTATTTCCTCTTCCCTCATAGGGACTTTATCTTGTGTTCTGATTATGTCTTTTTTATCAATATGTAGATTTCTAATGATAATCTTTTATAAGGAAAAAGCATTCGCACAATCGCTTAACAAGCAGTTTTAAGTGCTTAGTATGTTTTATAGATTTATAACCAAAAACACTATATGTTGTTATTTTGTTCATGTTAACATCCTATATCTTGTGTTTACTATATCATAGAACATATCGTAATTCAATGGATGAAGAGGAGAATTTTTAATTTTTCCTCTCACTTTGCTACCTACTATATTTAGGGCAGCTTTTTTATCATAGCATATTTTCTATTATTAAAAAACAAAAACAAAATTATTCATTTTATTGTTGAAAATAGGAGATTCGTGCAAAAAAATCATAGATAAAATGATAAAACAACTCCTCTGTCGGAAGTAGTGCTCGTTCAGAAGGTATAATAGCTGCGACCGATCGTTTTATACTCGGTGATGTAATGGGCACTCTCACAGTTGAACGTGGCAAACAATCAACAATTGTCACTTCTGGTATTAACGTAACACCGAGTCCTGCGGAAACAAGTCCTTTAATCGTATCAAGATCCTCTCCCTCAAAGGCAACATTAGGATGAAACCCCCGTTGATGGCAACCATCCATTATAACATCACGTAAAATAAACCCTTCAGGGTAAAGAACAAATGACTCATCTTGAAGTTCAATGAGTCGAATTGAACTTCTTTTTGATAAGGCATGGTGTGACGGTAAAAGAGCGACAATATCTTCTGTAAACAAGATTTTACTTTTAATTTTAGCTTGCTTGGGTGGTGTCGGACCTAATATAGCAATATTAATAATTCCCTTTTTAACATCTTCTATAAGTCCTTGATATGTATTTTGATGGAGTTCAAATTGAACATTTGGATACTGCTTACGAAAATAAAAAATGGCTGTCGGCATTATATAGGAAGCTAAACTTGCCGGGAATCCCACATGAATCGTTCCTTTTTGTGGATCAATATGCTCTTCAACCGCCTGCTTAGCATCTTCTATAACATTCATAGCTTCTTCCATATGCTCTAAAAAAATTTTACCAATGGGTGTTAATCGAATGGTGCGACCTTCTCTAATAAATAAGTCTACACCTAATTCAGATTCCAAATTAAATATTTGCCTGCTTATCGCGGACTGTGCAACATGAAGTGCATGTGCAGCATCTGTCATATGTTCTCTTTTTGCTACTTCAATGAAATACTTTATTTGCCTTAATTCCATATATATCATACTCCTTTCCCTTATTATCTCATATTGAGATTGATTTTATCTATTTTAAGCATTGCTTAGATGAATGCTTTATTGTTACAATTATAATAGTGACTTATGCGGTTTTATACAAATGAGGGGTGAATTAAAGGTGTTAAAGAAAACAAACAATCATACAGAAGAAGAAAAAGCTGTCATTGATTATATGAACAATGTTTATAAAAAACTGAAGCAACGTGACCCACATGAGAAAGAGTTTTTACAAGCCGTTAAAATCTTGCTCGAATCTCTTGTGCCCATCTTTGTGAAAGAACGCACATATATTGAACATAATATTTTAGAACGTATATTAGAACCTGAGCGTGTCATTACTTTCCGCGTTCCCTGGGTTGATGATCATGGCAAGGTCCATGTCAATCGAGGATACCGCGTTCAGTTTAACAGTGCTATCGGTCCATATAAAGGGGGAATCCGCTTCCATCCAACCGTAAATTTAAGTGTCATGAAGTTTCTCGCCTTGACGCAAATTTTCAAAAATGCTTTAACAGGGCAACCAATTGGTGGAGGTAAAGGTGGTGCTGATTTTGATCCGAAAGGAAAATCAGATTATGAAATCATGCGTTTTTGTCAAAGCTACATGACAGAGCTTTATCGACATATCGGCCCAGACACCGATGTCCCAGCAGGTGACATAGGAGTAGGCAGACGGGAAGTTGGCTATATGTTTGGACAGTATAAACGATTACGTGGGACATATGAGGCAGGTGTCTTAACCGGGAAAGGTATTCATTACGGCGGAAGTTTAGGTCGAACAGAAGCAACTGGTTACGGTACCATTTACTTTGTAGAACAAATGCTCAAAGCAAAGCGACAAAACTTACGAAATATGACAATGATTACATCTGGCTCTGGAAACGTTGCTATCTATGCAATGGAAAAAGCCATCAAACTTGGAGCAAGGGTCGTTGCATGTAGTGACTCAGGTGGGTATGTTTACGATCGAAATGGTCTCAGTCTACAAACGATTAAACGTATTAAACTTGAGGATAATGCGCGAATGAGTGAATATGTTAAGTATCACCCTGAAGCAGAATATTTTGATGATTGTTCTCAAATATGGTCTGTTCCTTGTGATATTGCTATTCCTTGCGCTACCCAAAACGAAATTGATGAAAACTCAGCAAAAACACTTATTCAAAATGGTGTTTCTGTCGTTGCAGAAGGTGCTAACATGCCATGTAGTATTGAAGCGATTGAATTATTCATAGAAAACGATGTCATGTTTGGACCTGCACAAGCAGTAAATGCTGGTGGTGTCGCGTGTTCGGCCTTAGAGATGGCTCAAAACAGTGCACGCCTTCAATGGACGGCTGAAGAGGTTGATGAAAAGTTACAAGAAATTATGAAGTCTATTTATAAAAATTGCTCACGTGCTGCAAGACATTACAACCATTCTGGCAATTTAGTAGTTGGATCAAATATTGCAGGTTTTGTAAAAGTTGCTGATACAATGATTGAGCACGGTGTGATTTAAATAAGAGATGTGTCTAATGAACTTAGATGCATCTTTTTTTATAAAGGAGGAGTAATGCAATGAAAGCATTCGCAAACTTATTGCTAGAAGCGAATCATGTTGTTGTTTTTACAGGAGCAGGTATGTCAACGGAATCAGGACTTGATGACTTTCGAACAAAAACGAGTGGGCTTTGGGAACGGTTTAACCCCCAAGAGCTAGCAACAGTTGATGCTTTAACTCATAATAGAGAACAGTTTATCCAATTTTATCGTTATCGTTTACAGGCAGTTTTTGATGCTGGTCCACATGAAGGACATCATATTTTAAATGAATGGGAGAAAAACAAGACGATTCAAAGTATCATCACACAAAATGTAGATGGCTTTCACTCCTTAGCAGGAAATAGAAAAGTTCGTGAATTGCACGGCTCTTTCAGTACATTTTATTGTCACGATTGTCAGGCGCCTTATGAAGCGACATACTTTTTAGAAAATGCCCAATGTCATTGTGGTGGGACCATTCGTCCAAGTATCGTCCTCTTCGGGGAAGGCTTACCACAAAACACCTTTCAAATAGCGGAGAAAGACAGTTTACAAGCAGATTTATTTATCGTGCTCGGCTCATCATTAACGGTTAGTCCAGCCAATATGTTTCCAAGCATCGCGAAGGAAAATGGGGCAAAACTCATAATCGTCAATAAAGATCCCACACCATATGATCATTTAGCTGACTTACTCATTCAAGATGATACGATTAAGCATGTACTTACTTCCGTCAATGACCAATTAAAAAATGAGTAGCCTATGAAAGGCTACTCATTTTTTTTATTTATATTTGGCGGTTCTTTTATACTATCAATCACGACATCTTCCATGACGCGTACTTGATGACTTTGTCCGTCACATACATACTTAAATATCCCGTTATTGAAGTCTGTCCCTGTTTCTTTATAAAAGACTCCTTCGAATAAGTTATATTTTGTTTTTGTAAATGTTAACTCATAACCTTCGTCTACTTTTCGTAAGAAGCCACGTATTCCTTTTTCATACATTGCCTCATTTGCGACTTTTAAGGCTCGATCCACTGAGACGATATGGATATCAACAAACACAAGCTCTCGTAGTAAGGTATTAACGAATGATCCTTTCGTTATTTCTTCCCAGCGGTTTTGTGGTGTTTCACCAACAATGACTTGTGTAATATTATATTTATAGGCTTCTTCTTTTATCGCTTTTACAATTGGACGTGCTTCATTATCTTTTAAAATGAACTTCTCTGCGCCTAACTCTTGCGATAAGCTACGCCATTGTTCAATATAACTCGCTTTTTCAGCATCAAATTCCTCAGAAGATAATCGATCGACCGTTAAAACATAAAACGGACAGTTCGTTAACTGCGATAGTTGATGTGCTCGTCTTATTAAACGTTCACCGTTTGGACCATAGTAGACACAAACCAATATCTTTTCATCCATCCGGCTTTTAACTTTTCCCACGAAGGTCACCTCTTTTTTTAATACTTCTATTCTTTATCTATATATTATCACCATATTATACGTCATTTACTTTTTAAATTCTATCAATAAATTAATATTTATCTTTTATCGCCTTTTTTCCTTTTTATCTTACATTAGACAAACAAATTCGTGCGCTATACTTCTTTTTATTATATAATGGTAAAAGGTTTAAATTTAAAGAAACAGTTCATGATACATAAACGATATATTATGGAGGAGGACATCAATTGCTTTCAATTTTTTTCGCAATTTCCCTTCCGTTTTTAGCAGCCTTTCTACTTATCATTTTTGCCAAGCAATTAACTCACGTTCAACGTATCGGATGGTTTGTCTTACCGATTCCAATTCTATTATTTATTTCATTTCTTTTTATCATACCAGATATTGCTAGTGGTCAAACATTCCAGGACAAGCTAAGCTGGATTCCTACTTTTGACATTCACTTTTTAACAAATATTGATGGGTTAAGCATGATATTCGGGCTACTAATTACAGGAATAGGAAGCCTCGTTATTTTTTATTCAATTTACTATTTATCGACAGAGCAAGCTGTCGTTCGTTTTTATATTTATTTACTTCTCTTCATGGGAAGTATGTTAGGTGTTGTATTTGCTGACCATCTCATGTCACTATATGTGTTTTGGGAGTTAACAAGCATTTCTTCGTTTTTATTAATCGCTTTTTGGTATCAACGAAAAGGATCACGTGACGGTGCAAAGAAAGCATTGCTTATTACGGTATTTGGTGGATTAGCAATGTTTATCGGCTTTTTAATGTTACACCAAATTTCAGGAACGTATAGCATTCGCGAAATCATTGCATCAATCGATACAATTAAAGAGCACCCACTTATGCCTTATATCATCATCTTTATTTTATTAGGTGCCTTTACAAAATCTGCTCAATTTCCCTTTCATATATGGTTACCCGGTGCAATGGAGGCACCGACACCTGTTAGTGCCTACTTACACTCAGCTACAATGGTAAAGGCAGGTATTTATATTGTTGCACGATTCACCCCTATTTTCGCTTACGAAACGATTTGGTTCATCCTTGTGAGCACGATAGGACTTACAACATTGTTTTGGGCTGCTTTAACTGCTATTAGACAGGTTGATTTAAAAGCTTTACTCGCTTACTCAACAGTCAGTCAGCTCGGATTAATTATGACCTTACTTGGTGTTGGGGCCTTATCATTACACCCAAGTGTTTCTATTCAGTCTAGCTTATATACACAAGCGATTGTTGCGGCGCTTTTCCATCTTGTTAACCATTCAACCTTCAAAGGGGCCTTGTTTATGGTTATTGGAATTATTGACTATCGTATCGGTACACGTGACTTGAGACGGCTAGGTGGGCTTTTTGCTTTTATGCCACTCTCATTCACAATCGCCGTCATCGGAAGTTTTTCAATGGCTGGCTTACCTCCTTTTAATGGCTTTTTAAGTAAAGAAATGTTTTTCACGGCCATGCTTAATGTGAAACAGTTTAATTTCTTTTCCGTTGAAGGATTAGCAAGCTTGTTCCCAATCGTTGCTTGGATCGCTAGTTTATTTACATTTATATACTGTATGTTACTTATTTTTGAAACCTTTTTTGGGCCTAAAATGGAACGGACAGGTGGAAAATTCCAAGAAGCATCTTTTGGTATGTTAATTGCACCTTCTATTTTAGCGATATTGGTTGTTCTCATTTTCTTTATTCCTAATGTATTACATAACTATATCTTGCGACCTGCAGTTTATAGTATTTATCCAGCTATCACTGACGACTTAATTGAGCCCATCCAAATTTGGCACGGATTTAATACAGAAATAATGATGACTATTGGTATTATTATTGTTGGCCTCATTATTTATTACTTTAAAGATCAGTTTATGAAGATCTATACACTATTCCCATATAGTTTATCCTTTAATAATTTGTATAGTAACTCTTTAAAATGGTCGGATAAAGGGGCTAAAATCGTTACACAATTTTATATGACACGTTTTTTACGTCATTACTTAGCTTATATTTTTATTGTCTTCGTTGTTTTGCTCAGTAGCTACATGTATTATTTAAATGCTTTTTCTTTCAGTCTGAATGGAGACGAAGCAATGACACCCTTTGTTTGGATTATCATCGCTACAATTGGAGTAGCTGGACTGACAATGATTATTGTCCCATCACGCTTAGCCATTATTTTAGTAAATGGCTATATCGGATTTGCAATTGCTCTTCTCTTTGTCGTATTTAGAGCACCTGATTTAGCATTAACCCAATTAGTTGTTGAGACCATTACAACAACCCTCTTTCTACTCTGTTTTTACTTTTTACCTAAGTGGAGTAGAGAGAGATTTAAACTCGATTGGTCCCGCTTTTTGATTGCAATTAGCGTTGGTGTTACATTCACCGTCGTTGCTTTATCAGTTAAAAGTGGCCGTTTATTTGATTCGATTGTTCATTACTTCGAAGATGCTGATATCCTTGCAGGTGGATCAAATATTGTCAATACAATATTAGGTGACTTTAGGGCCTTTGATACGATGTTAGAAGTCATCGTCCTGTTCATTGCAGGAATTGGCGTATATACCTTAATTAAATATAAAACAATGAAAGGAGCGAGAAAAAATGAAAATAAATGACGTCATCTTACAGTCTATTTCAAAAATTGTCGTCTTCATTATTTTAACACTCGCTCTTTATTTGTTTTTTGCAGGCCACCATGCACCTGGCGGTGGATTTATTGGTGGGCTTGTCTTAGCATCTGCCTTTGTACTTGTTTTATTGTCATATGATATTGAATCGCTACAAAAGGGTATCCCAATCGACTTTAAAATTATTGCGGCTACGGGAGCACTCATTGTTTTGATTAGTGGTTTTGCACCCCTTCTTTTCGGTAAACTTTTTTTATATCAAACTTTTTTATCCGTTCACATCCCTGTATATGGTGAGCTTGAGTTATCTACTGTTACCTTTTTTGAATTAGGCGTCGCTCTCACTGTACTTGGGGTTGTGATGACTATTATATTGAGCATTAGTAAGGACGTGGCATAAATGGAAACAGTCATGATTATTACTTCGGGGTTTCTCGTAACAATTGCTGTCTATTTATTACTATCTAGAAAAATCATTCAAGTCATTGTTGGCACAGCTGTTTTAACTCATGCTGTCCACTTATTGTTAATGACAATGGGCGGATTTGGCGGGGATGTTCCTATTATAAATGGGGAAAAAGGCGAATTTGTTGATGCCATTCCACAAGCGCTCATTTTAACATCAATCGTTATTAGCTTTGCTGTCACGGCTTTCTTCCTTGTCTTAACTTACAATGCTTATCAACAATTACATACAGATGACTTAGATCAAATGAGAGGTATGTATTATGAATAATATGATCGTATTACCAATGGCAATTCCTTTGCTGTTTGGTATTCTACTCGTCTTTTTACAACCATATATTCGCTTCCAAAGATGGGGCACTGTTTTCATGCTAGTGATCAATAGCGCCGTTAGTATTTATATTTTATTGACGATTCAAACGAAGGGCATTTTACGTTTAGACTTCGGGGAATGGCTACCACCTTTCGGTATATTATTTGTTGCGGATTCATTTAGTATGTTACTCGTTGTTACAACGAGCATCGTAAGTACTTTTGCTGTTTTATATGCTTTTGCAACAATCGGACATGAGCGTGAACAATTATATTTTTATACTTTCGTCTCTTTTCTAATTGCTGGTGTCAACGGTTCTTTTTTAACAGGTGATATTTTTAATTTATTCGTTATGTTTGAAGTAATGTTACTCGCTTCATACGCACTGATTACTTTAGGCGGCAAGAAATTCCAACTCAAGGAGTCGATTGTTTACATTGCAATTAACGTTGTCTCATCATCACTTTTTTTAATTGCAATCGCTTTTTTGTACGGTACAATCGGTACGCTAAATATGGCTCACATATCAGAGCGAATTACAGAAGTAGGTCAAACACCACTTCTTACCGTTATTAGTTTGCTTTTCTTACTCGTCTTTAGTATTAAAAGTGGACTCATGTTATATCAATGGTTACCAGGTTCCTATAGTGTACCGCCTACAGCAATTGCAGCTTTATTCGGTGCTCTATTAACAAAAGTAGGGATTTACGCTCTCTTTCGCTTCTTTACTTTAATGTTCTATCATCAACCTGGCATTACCCATAAAGTAATTGGTTTCATGGCCCTTATCACTTTGATTGGTGGATCAATTGGGGCTATGGCTTATATTAATATTAGAAAAATTATTTCATATAACGTTATTATCTCTGTTGGCTTTATTTTAATCGGACTTGTCGTTGCATCAACAGTTGGCTATGAAGGGGCTATTTATTATTTAATCCATGATATGTTTGCCAAAGCCTTACTTATTTTACTCGGTGGAACAATGATTTATTTAACAAAAACAGAATTATACGACGAGATGAGTGGACTTATTAGGAACTATCCTCTTCTTGGATGGATGTTTTTCTTAACAGTACTCGCTTTGGTCGGTATTCCACCTTTAAGTGGCTTTATCGGTAAGCTACTCATTGCACAAGGTGCTGTGCAAGCTGGCGAATACGTCTTATTAATAGTCGGGTTTTTATCTAGTTTAATTGTTCTATACTCATTAATGAGAATATTTATGAACTGCTTTTGGGGCGAAACAATATTAAGTGAAGATGACGTCAAACCTTTACGTAAAATTGTTTTACTTCCTTGTCTTGCTCTCACAATTATCGTGATAGCTTTAGGAATCTATCCGGAAAGTATTGCACCTATCGTACAAGATGCAGCAAAAACATTAGCAAATCCAGATCTTTATATAAAGGCTATTTTAAATAATTAAAAGGGGGTGAAAATATGGCAGGACAATTTTTACTTAATCTATTTATCGCTTTTCTTTACGTCTTTTTAAAAGATGAGCAAGTATTCCATATAGATACATTTATAACAGGATTTTTAATTGGGAGTCTGATTGTCTTTGTCATGCGACGATTTTACGGTGGTCGGTTTTACTTACACAAATTATTGTCAGTGATTAAATTATTACTTATATTCGTATCAGAAATCATGCAATCGAGTTATGTCGTCATTCGCCATATTTTAAGCCCTAAGATTAATATTGAACCTGGTATTTTCAAGTATACGACTGTCTTGCGTGGTGATTGGCAAGTGACTACACTGGCTTTACTATTGACCTTAACACCTGGTTCAGTCGTCATGGAAGTGACCGAAGACGGAACAGGATTTTATATACATGCTATGGATATTAAGCGATATAAAGGGGATCTCGAATCATCATTAAAACGATTTGAAAAGGCTATTTTGGAGGTGACACGATAATGAAAGAAACATTATTAATGGCTTCACTCATTATATTTGGTATCGCTATTGTCATCACCTTCATCCGTATTGTCATTGGCCCGACATTTCCTGATCGTGTTATTGCCATGGATGTCGTTGGTGTTAATCTCATTTCTGCTATCGCTATTATTTCTATCATTTATGATACCCATGTATTTTACGATGTCATTTTAGTATTAGGTATACTAGCTTTCATTAGTACAATTTCTTATTCCAAATTTTTAGAAAGAGGTGACATCATTGAATATAAGCGAGATATTTGAATGGATTGGTGTCATCTTAATTTTTTTCGGTAGTATTATTAGTGTCGTAAGTGCAATTGGAATTATCCGTTTCCGTGACATATATTCACGGGCACATGCTGCAACAAAAACGACTACACTTGCTGTGCTTATTACCTTGGTCGGAGTTTTCATTTATGTGTGGTCGGTTGACGGATATATTAGTGTCAGACTGGTTCTTGGAATCGTATTTGTTTTCATTACAGCACCCGTATCTGGCCACCTTGTTTTACGTGCATCTTATCGATCACAAATAAAAATGACTGAAGACACTGCAGACGATGAATTATATCACGTTTTATTTAATAAAAGTAAAAATGAGCAGTAAAAAATCCAGATGGTTTTAACCACCTGGATTTTTTTATAACTACTGTGCTTTTTTAGCTGTTCTATTTTTGCGTTCAATTTGTTTACTACGTAATTGTCCACAAGCTGCATCAATATCTGCACCATTTTCCCAACGTACACCACATTGAATACCATTTTTCTTCAACGTTTGGAAAAATGCTGATATGTTTTCTTTCGAACTTCTTTCATAGGCAATATGTTCACTTACCGGGTTATATGGAATTAAGTTAACATAGGATAATTGCCTTTTATTACGTAATAATTTAGCTAATTCTTCTGCATGCTCTACTTGGTCATTCACATCTTGAATTAAAATGTATTCAAATGTAATCCGGCGATTTCGTTTTTCTAAATAATAGTCGACTGACTTCATTAGTTTTTCAATTGGAAATGCTCGGTTTATTTTCATAATACTTGTTCTCAATTCATCATTTGGAGCATGTAGTGAAATTGCTAAGTTTACTTGTAAATCAAAATCTGTAAACTCATAGATTTTATGTGCTAATCCACTCGTTGAAACTGTGATGTGTCGTGCTCCAATTGCTAAACCTTTCGCATGATTGATCGTATGCAAGAAGTCGCATAAATTATCATAGTTATCGAGTGGCTCCCCAATTCCCATAACGACAATATGACTGACACGTTCTTCTTTAGCTCGCTCGTCTAAAAATTGCTGAACTCTCATAATCTGTTCTACAATTTCACCACTAGTTAGGTCACGACTTTTTGCTAAAATTCCACTTGCACAAAACGAACAACCAATATTACAACCAACTTGAGTTGTAACACAAACAGACATCCCATAAGGAAACTCCATTAATACTGTTTCAATCAAGTTACCATCATGTAATTTAAATAAAAACTTTATTGTACCATCAACAGACTCCTGACGCATCTCCTCAGTCATTGAGCCAAATGTTAAATGCTCTTCTAACAAAGCAATACATTCTTTATTCACATTTTTCATATCCGAAAAACGCGTTACACGTTTACGATATACCCAGTCCCATATTTGTTCTGCACGAAATTTACGCTCACCATGTTCGACAATCCACTCTGACAACTGCTTAAACGTAAAACTGTAAATAGATTTTTTCATTATTTAAACCCCTAATTTCATATTCATTATTCACTAGACTATATTAACATACTCTTACTCATTTAAGTAGGGGTTGTCACTATATTTTCATTATTTCTCATAAAAGTGATATATTTTAAGAGAGACTTCTTTATAAAAGGACGGCACAACAAATGAACACTCGAATGAAACCACAATATTCAATTTTATTTATAATCGGTATTTGTCATTTACTGAATGATTCTTTACAAGCAGTTATTCCCGCGATGTTCCCAATTTTAGAACAATCACTAGGATTAACTTTCACGCAACTCGGCTTAATTGCTTTTACACTTAATATGGTAGCTTCAGTCATGCAACCAGTTATCGGATTATATACTGATAAAAAACCAATCCCTTATGCATTACCAATCGGTTTGTTAAGTAGTATGTTTGGTATGTTAGGACTTGCGCTCGCACCAAGTTATCCAATTATTTTAGTTAGTGTTATTTTCATTGGTCTTGGGTCAGCTACCTTCCATCCAGAAGGCTCACGCGTTGCCTTTTTAGCCGCTGGAGATAGAAGAGGGCTTGCTCAGTCAATTTTCCAAGTTGGTGGAAATGCTGGACAATCATTAGCACCACTCATTACAGCTATTATTCTTGTACCTTTAGGTCAAATAGGTGCTTTATGGTTTACACTCATTGCTTTTATTGCTGTTCTAATTTTGAGTTATATAGCAAGATGGTATAAGAAAATTTTAGATGAAATGAAATTAAACAATAAACACCATATCAATCTAACACGGGTTATTTCTAAATCTGTCGTCAATCGAGCAATCGTTTTACTCGTTTTATTTGTATTTGCGCGCTCTTGGTATCATAGCGCGATTGCAAACTTTTACATTTTCTTTGCAATGGACACCTTCAATGTATCGATTGCAACTGGACAAATTTTTATATTTGTATTTTTATTCACGGGAGCAATTGGAACTTTTTTTGGCGGGCCATTGGGAGATCGCTTTGGGAAGCGAAATATATTACTTCTTTCTTTACTACTCCCTGCACCTTTTGCACTACTATTACCTTATGTTGGCTTAGTAACATCTTTCATCTTACTCACACTAATCGGCTTCACATTAATGACCAGCTTTTCTGTTGCCGTCGTATATGCACAAGAATTAATGCCTGGTAAAATCGGCATGGTCTCAGGTTTAATTGTTGGACTTGCCTTTGGAATGGGAGCAATTGGAGCAGTTGTATTTGGTTCAGTCATTGATTGGATTGGAATTATATCAACCATGTCAATTATTTCTTTCATCCCATTAATCGGTGTCATTGCTTTCTTTTTACCTCAAGATGAAAAAATCGCAAGATGGTATCGCTAAATTGTGACAGAAATGGTAAGATTTCTAGTCTTTTTAGCAAATTTTTGGTACGCTAAGCATATGGAAAAAAGTTATGTTGAAATAGCTTTTTAGGGGGTAATATGTCATGAAAAATCTTGTCATACTTGGCGGAGGTTATGGTGGTATTAAAGTTTTAACAGGATTACTAAACAGTTCCTTACCTGACGACATCCAAATTGTCGTTGTTGATAAAAACCCATATCACTCTTATAAAACAGAATTTCACACGATTGTAGCTGGTACTGCAGCTGATATTGATGTTAGAACAAACTATCCAAAACATGACCGTATTAAATATGAGTTTGGTACAGTTCGATCTATTGATATCGAAGCTAAAGAAATTACTTTTGAAAGTATGAGCAAAGTTGTTACTTTTGATTATTTAGTTATTGGTTTAGGCTGTGAAGATGCTTACCATGGAATTGATGGGGCTGAAGAATTTACACATAGTGTACAGTCTTTTTCTAAAGCGCGCCACACAGGAACAGCAGTCGGTAACTTACCTGCTTATGGTAATGTTAGTATTGTTGGAGCCGGCTTAAGCGGAATTGAATGTGCTTCTGAGATTCGCGAAAGTAGACCTGACTTAAATATCCGCTTGTTAGATCGAGGTGGATCTGTTTTAAAAGCATTTGATCCGAAAATTCAGTCTTATGTGTCTGAATGGTTTATTAAAAATGATGTTGAAGTCTTGCATCATGCAAATGTCGAATACGTTGAAAAGGACGGCGTTTGTAATAATGGGATCTGTTATGTGAATGATGTCACAATCTGGACAGCAGGTGTTCAGCCACACCATCTTGTGCGATCATTACCATTTAAACAGGATCGCTATGATAAAATTGAAGTGAATGAATTTTACCAAGTACCTGAATATGAGCATATTTATGTTATTGGTGATAATGCTTCATCTGACTTATCACCAAGTGGTCAATTAGCTGGCTTACAAGGTGAACATGTTGCAGCCATTTTGACAGATGTCTTAAACGGTCGTGCGCCTAAAAAGCCAAAACCAATTAAACTACGTGGAACGCTTGGATCTTTAGGGCGTTCAGATGGCTTTGGTAGCATGTTCTCACAATCACTTACAGGCTTGTTACCACGCTTGACAAAATCAGGTGTCTTATGGTTACAAAAGCGTCACTAATTAGAAAAACGTATGCAGTATAACCTGCATACGTTTTTTTAGTTTTACATGAATATATATATAACAATAGGCATCATCAACGATACTACAATCGCACTGATAATCATCGAAACCGTTGAGACAGAACTAGCAAATAAACTTGTTTCTAGTAATTTTGATGTCCCGATTGCATGAGATGCTGCTCCCATACCTACTCCTTTTCCAAAATCCGTCTTTAAATTTGATACATTTGCTACTTTATCAAACATTAAGACACCACCAATGCCTGCAATTTGAACAAAGACGGCAGCAAGTGGAGCAACGCCACCAAAGGATTCACTTACCTCCATAGCAACAGGTGTCGTTACTGATTTAGGAGCAATTGAGTAAATAATTGTTTCATCAAACCCTAACAGTTTGGCCAATATAACACCAGTAGAAATTCCAATTAGAGCACCTATTACAGCACCTGTTAATAGCGGGAAAAAATACTTTAATAATGTCGCGCGATGGATGTATAAAGGATAAGCTAAAGCAACAACTGCCGGTCCCAATAAATGGTGAATCCATTCTCCACCAATCATATATGTGTCATAATCAATATTAAATAACAGTAAAAGAATAACAATAAAGGCAGTTGTTACAATGATAGGTATAAATAATGGCGTTGGATATTTTTCATAAAGTTTTTTTGCAAATGTATAAGTAACAATCGTTAAACTCACAAATAAAATCGCTATAAGTACATTATCCATCACGGTCACCTCTCAACAAAGCTTCACTGGTTTTACCAGATATGACCATGACCATAATTGTACTTATTAAAGTGATCAGCACTAAGAAGATTCCTTTCCCAGCAAATAAACTGAAATAACCAATGATGCCTACAGTGCTCGGAATGAAAAATAAAATGATATGCTTGGTCATAAATTGAGCCCCATCTTCTATCCATTTAAATGGATAGATTTTTAGGCTTAAACTTGCAAAAAGTAATAATAAACCAATCACACTAGCAGGTACGAATAAATTCAAAGTTTTTTGAATCCAACTACCAGCTAAATAGTAAATAAATAAGACGCTTATTTGAAGAATAATCTTAACAATGTTTTTCACAATAACCCTTCTTTATTAATAGTAAGGTGAAATTAATACATAGACTAATACACCTGTAAAACTAACATACAACCAAAGTGGCATCGTAATACGGGCAATTTTCTTATGTCGATCATATTCACGATTCCAAGCACGAGCAACCGTTGTTAAAACGAATGGTACGATAACAGCAGCTAAAATAATATGCGTAATTAAAACAAAGTAATAAAGGTATTTTAAAAACCCATCTCCACCGTAAGAGGTTGATGATGATAAGAAGTGAAATGTGACATATGAGATTAAAAATAAAAATGTTGTCACAAAGGCTCCATAAATAAAGCGTTTATGCCACTTAACATTTCCTCTTAAAATCGCAAAAAGGGCGATCAGTAAAAAGACAAAGGTAAAACTATTCAATATAGCATTCAATAAAGGTAAAATAGTAATATCAAATGCATCAAAATCTTCGTATCCAGGCATCCCCGCCAGCACACCTATAGCTAAAATCAACACCGTTGAAATGATAATAATCGCCGGCTTATAATTTCTTTTTTTAAATTGCTCTTCCATTAATCTGTTCACCTCATCAATTTATAATCTCTATAATTGTATCATAAAGCTCTTTCTTTTCGCTTGAATGACAAACGAAAAAGCTACCTAAATAAGGTAGCTCTTCACGATTACTTCATAATTTTACAAATATCTTCTGTAAACTGGACTGGATTTTCCATTGGTAAACCTTCTATTAAAATAGCTTGATTGTACAGTAACTCTGTATATAAGGTAAATGTTGCATCATCCGTTTCATATGCTCGCTTTAAAGCTTCATAGACTGGGTGATTCGGATTGATTTCTAACACTTTATCAGCCTTTACAGCTTGACCGTCTGGCATTTGTTGTAAAACCTTTTCCATCTCAATCGATATATCACCATCCGCAGAAAAACAAACCGGATGTGTACGAAGTCTTGGAGAAGCTTTCACATCTTTTACTTTTTGAGCGAGGATTTCCTTCATTTTATCAAATAATGGTTTTTGCTCTTTCTCTTCTTCTTCTATTTCTTTCTTTTCTTCTTCAGATTCCAAACCTAGGTCACCACTTGATACGTTGCGAAACTCTTTTTCTTCATATGCTTCAATCATTTTGATAGCAAACTCATCAACATCATCTGTAAAGTATAATATTTCGAATCCTTTGTCTGCTACAACTTCTGTATGAGGCATTTTTTCAATTCGTTCGATTGATTCACCTGTCGCATAATAAATATACTTTTGACTTTCTGCCATTCTCTCAACATACTCTTTTAATGTAACAAGCTTTTTTTCAGTTGATGAATAAAATAAGATTAAATCTTGCAATGTTTTCTTGTTGGCCCCAAAATCACTGTATATACCATACTTCAATTGACGGCCAAAGGACTGATAAAAGCTTTCGTATTTCTCACGGTTATTTTTTAACAATCGCTCAAGTTCTCGTTTAATTTGTCGGGTAATATTTTTCTCAATCAATTGTAATTGTTTGTCATGTTGTAACATTTCCCGGGAAATATTTAACGATAAATCATCTGAATCAACCATTCCCTTTACAAAACCAAAGTAATCTGGAATAAGTTGTTCACATTTCTCCATAATTAAAACACCATTTGTATAAAGCTCTAAGCCTTTCTTATAGTCTTCTGAATAATAATCGAAAGGTACATTTTGCGGAACATATAAGATCGCATTATAACGGATATTTCCATCTACATTTGCATGAATATGAGTAAGTGGCTCATCAAACCCATAGTGTTTTTCTTGATAAAACTGCACATAATCTTCATCTGTCAATTCCGATTTGTTTTTTCGCCATATTGGGATCATGCTATTAATTGTCTCTTCTTCTACATACTCAACATATTCTTCTGAATCTTCTTCTTTCGGTTTGCTCTTTGTCACTTCCATCTTAATTGGATATCGAATAAAGTCAGAGTATTTTTTAATGATGTTTTGTAAAGTAACAGTATTCAAAAACTCACTATAGGATTCATCTTCCGTATCTTCTTTTAACGTTAGTACAATCTCCGTACCTGCCAATTCTTTTTCCGCTTCAGTAATTGTATAGCCTTCTGCACCTTCAGATTCCCAGCGATAAGCTTCATTAGAACCAAATGCTTTACTTGTGACCGTTACTTTTTGCGCTACGATAAAAGCGGCATAAAAGCCAACTCCAAACTGACCAATAATGTCATAATCTTCCTCTATGTCATGCGACTTTTTAAAGTCTAAAGAACCACTTTTTGCGATTGTGCCTAAGTTATTTTCTAATTCCTCTTTCGTCATACCGATACCCGTATCGGTAATTGTAATCGTTCTTTCTGACTCGTTTGGTTGAACATGAATATAGTAATCATCAGCATGAAATGTAATTGTATCATCTGTTAATGCTTTATAATACACTTTATCAATGGCATCACTCGCATTTGAAATAAGCTCTCTTAAAAATACTTCTTTTTGCGAATAAATAGAATGAATCATCAAATCTAATAAACGCTTTGATTCAGCTTGAAACTCTTTTTTCTCCACTTATATCACCCTTCATAAATTAGATACTCATATATATTTTAAAAAAACAACTTAAAAATTCAACTTATATGAACAAAAAAACACTTTCAGCATCGAAAGTGTTTTCTCGTTATTGTGTATTTGCTAAACGTAATAAAATTTCTCGTTCTTTTCTTTGATTAAATTTATTAATCCATCCATGAAGTAAAAAAGCATCTACGAGAACCCAAACATAAACAAAAAATAATAAAATAAATCCAATTCCAAATATCCAGCTTGTTGCCCAACCAAGACCCCAAAGTCCTAACATAATGAGTCCGGATCCTGTTTTCCCAGCAAAAAATCGATGTGCCCCTAATCCGCCAAGGAAAAACCAAAGAACATAAGCTATCACCGTTGACTTTTTATTGTTTTCAAGTTCACTTTGTGCAATTGCTAATTGTTTTCCATCTAATTCTTGTTTCAACTGTAAATTCGACATAAAATAACCCTCCTTTTCAACAATATTAGATTTATTCTATCATAACCATCATTTATTTTCATACTTTTATGAAAACTTAAAACCATCCCATTATCCAAGGAGCTGCATATAAAATCATGAACATGACACCATAGTTGACACCATTTCTAAACAACATCCCTGAAACAAGAGCGATTAAAAAAGTTCCGAAAATATTTATCCAACCTGCATCCATATAAGCAAGCATGACAACAAGTCCTGCAAATAAGCCAATTAAAGCTTCATGTGGAATGAAGCGAAAAACAAAGCTACAAATTTCGGTTGCGTATTTAATTGTGACATAAAATGTGATGACTAAAGCTACAATAGCTCCTATCATCGTCGCAATAAAAATATCCCCCATCGACAGCAAATGATGAATATTATGTTCAGGGGTAAAAGCTGGTGGTGCATTAAATAAGCCGGCTGCTGGACCAATTGCCATTGGCGATAATGGAAGTCCAATCGCTATCAAAGGAATTAAGGTCCCTGAAATATAAGCTGCATTCGTTAATCCATCCATTGTTGAAATAGCGCGTGATGCACGCTTAACTGGGTCTTTGATATGACGGGTTAATACCTCCCCTAAAAAAACGGTCATCCCTACTGGTGATAAAAAGAAAGTTAATGAGCCTAGTATACTACCAATTGCTGAAGAACCAACTTCTTTTCTCGTTAAGATTTTAAAAGGGTTTGGGAATCCTTTCTCTTTCTTATCCTGTTTAACCGTAATCTCATTAGGACCATGCTTAGGCATTTGCTGGCGACGCTCTTTATTAAATATATCAAATAAAGTAATGGCTATTGGGCCGATTGTTATCCCTAAGAAAAAGGAGATAAATACAGTCACTTCAGGATCAACGATTTCCAAGCCCCAATATAAATGTCGTAAGCCTTGAATCAAGATAGCAAATGGAATGATGACTATTAGTGATGCTATTTTATTTTTAGACATCAGCGCTAAAAAGACTGCTCCAAGAAAAAAGATCAGCCCAGCATGCTCACTAATTTTATCAGCAAATGGAATAATAGCACTTGCAATTAAAAAACTCGCTGGTATTGATATAATTGTTCCAATCACAGACCCTGAAGCCATTTTCTTAATGCTCACATCAGGTAGACCGTGTTTTTTTAAGACCATAGCATGTTCAACCATTGGTGCAGCCATAACACCTCCTGGAATACCTGCTACAGCTACTGGAATGGAGTCAGTAAGTTTTTTAGCAATAATACTCGACATAAAAAAAGCTAAAATAACATAGGGTGATACACCAGCTAAGGCTAAAGCAATCGTTACTGGCGCTAAGACAGCTGTTTCATCTGTTCCTGGTGCAATACCTATTAAAGTATATAAAATAGCGCCACCTGCCGCTGCTATAACCATTTGAATGATAATTGAGGCGTCCATTTAACTCTCCTCCTCTCCAATATGTTTTATTTTCCGCTTCGGTTTAATGATGATACTACTCACAATAAAACCAATCACGCCTCCACTAAGCCCAAAAATGAGTGGCTTAGACCCATCTGCTGGGGCTAATATGTAACCAATTAAAGATAAGGATACACATAAAGCAATCGATATGAACAAGTCTTTAAGGTCAACATAATCTTCCCAAACTTCAACATATTTCTCTTCTGTTTGTTTAGCCATCTTTTCTCCTCTTTTCTTGTAAATTTTATATCTCATATTATAGGCTAATCCTAATTATTTACCAACAGTAAAAGAAAAATCTTGTAAGATTTACTCTTACAAGATTTCAGTTTAAAGTTTAACGTAATTGAATTTTGTGTAAGTGAGCGAATATCCCACCTTGAGCAATTAACGCGTCATGAGACCCCTCTTCTTGAATACCTTCTTTTGTTACTACCATAATACGATCTGCATTTTTAATTGTTGCCAAACGATGTGCAATCACAATCGTTGTTCTATCTTTAGCAAGTTCTGTCAAAGCTTGCTGAATAATTGATTCTGTTTCTGTATCTAAGGCAGATGTTGCTTCATCTAATATTAAAATAGGTGGATTTTTTAAGAACATCCGAGCAATGGCGATCCGTTGCTTCTGTCCCCCAGAAAGTTTCAAGCCTCGCTCTCCTACTTGCGTCTCATAACCATTGGGCAATTCTTTAATAAAATCTTCCATATGCGCAAGTCTAGCCGCTTCTTCAATTTGTTCATTTGTCGCATGCAAGTTACCATAAGCTATATTTTCTCGTAAGGTTCCTGTAAACAAAAACACATCTTGTTGAACAATCCCTATTTGTTTACGTAAAGAACGCATGGTCATGTTGCGAATATCAATTCCGTCAATTGTGATCGCCCCATCATCAACATCATAAAAACGAGGTATCAAGGAACTAATCGTTGTCTTTCCTGCTCCGGAAGGCCCGACAAAAGCGACTGTTTCACTTGGCTTTATATTAAAACTCATCTTGTTTAAGACGGGTGCTTGTGCATGTTCATACGTAAAGGTCACATCATGAAAGTCAATTTCACCTTGTAAATGTGACACTTCCTGAGCTCCTTTACGATCCTGAACATCTGGCTCGACGTCTAACATTTCAGTAAATCGTTTAAATCCTGCCATTCCTTTTGGATAAAGTTCTAACAAGGCACTTATCTTTTCAATTGGTCTGAATAAAACATTCACATATAGTACAAATGCAACTAATTCACCATAACTTAATTGATTTGTGTAGCTTAACCAAGCACCGACAATTAAGACACCTAATGTGACAAAGCGCATAATCATATAGATATTTGAATTAACCAACGCCATCACTTTATAGGCACCTAATTTTGACCTTCTAAATAGTTGGTTGTTTTCAACAAAGCGTTCTCTTTCAAAATCTTCGTTTGTAAATGCCTGTACAACACGAACACCTGATACAGCATCTTCAATTCGAGCATTTACCCCTGCTATGTTTTCATACATATGGCGCCATGCTTTACCCATTTTAATATTGCCATATGTCATAAAGAAGACTAATATTGGCACCATAATTAAAATAATTAAAGCTAGTTTCACATTAATTGTGAACATGATCCAAAAGGCACCTAAAAAGGTCATCACAGCAATAAATAAATCCTCTGGTCCGTGGTGAGCTAACTCTCCTATTTCAAATAAATCATTTGTTATACGGCTCATTACATGTCCTGTTTTTGTATTATCAAAATATTTAAATGATTGCTTTTGAACATGGTTAAATAAATCCTCCCGCATATCAGTTTCAATGTTTAAGCCTAATTTATGACCCCAATACGTCACTACATATTGCAGAAAAGAACTAACTAAATATACAATAAATAATAATATTCCGACTTTTACAATAACATCCCAATTGTTCCCCGGTAATAAGTCATCAATAAACCATTGAACAGCAACTGGAAATGCTAATTCTAAAATAGCAACAATCACCGCACTTGTAAAATCGATAATAAATAAGCGCTTATGGGGTTTATAATAAGAAAAAAATCTCTTCAGCACACTATCTCCTCTTTCTTCATTAAAAAAAAGCCAACCTACCTAGACTAGGTAGGTTGTTTTCACCTTATGTTCGATCAATGTGAATATGGTCCCATGTACTTAATCCACCCCGAACATTTGCTAAGTTTGTAAAGCCTCGTCTTTTTAATTTTTTACATGCTCTATTTCCGTGAGCACCCGTTTGACAAATAGTAATCGTTAATTTATTTTTATCGAGCTGGTCAGCTTCCTTTTTTATATTAGCAACCGGCATATTGTCAAATCCATATATATGAAATCGTTCATATTTTTCAACTGGTCTCACATCGAGCAATTGAACATTATTTTCTTTCAAGTAAGGACGTAATTCTTCTACCGTTATTTGTTTCACGCCTCGTGCAGGTAGGATTAACTTTAAAATAACTGCAACGAATATAATTGTAATACCAAACTGAATAACTCCGTATAATGACAATGGTATCCCTCCTTTTAACGATCTACTTCTATAAATATCGTTAATACTTTTGCACCTGCTTCATCAACCGGAATGAAGATGTGTGAGTTTCTTCCATTGAAAAAGGCCGTATCACCTTGGTCTAGTACGTGTTCTTTTCCCTTATACTTTAGTTTGATTGTACCTTCTAAAATGTAGATGAACTCATCATGTGCATGTGTATAACCTTCTACTCGTGTATTTTCATGAATAGGTGGTACATGAACAATTGTTGGTTCTACACCTGTATACGGTGAACGATTGGCTAACAATTCATATGAGTAGCCAATATGTTTTGCACCTTCTTTATATTGACGCTCAGATTTTCTTAATAAAACAAGGTCATGTTCAGAATCATCTTCTAATAACCACGATAGCTTCACTTCTAAAGCATCAGCTATTTTCGCTAATGTAGCGATAGCTGAGTTTGTTTGTCCATTTTCAATTTTAGATAGTAAACTTTTTGAAATATCACATTGATTGGCAATTTCTTGCTGTGTCTTTTTTTGGCGCAAGCGCAATTGCTTTATTTTTTTTCCTACATTTTCGAGTCGAATGAAGCCCCTCTCCTTTCGTGCATATCTTTTTATATTTTATCATAAATGACATCTATTTACCGTAAATCAATATATTCAATAAAAAAGCAAAGAGATTGAATCTCTTTGCTCATCTACATATTTCTTATTCTGTCATATTGTTTCTTTAAAAAGAAATATAATACTTCTCGCTTACGTAACTGTTCTTCTTCATTTTCGCTTGCCGTACTATTTAACATATATGAATAAGCCCGACTCGGTAATTCTTTTTCTAATTTTCGACTCATATATTGTGAGGCTTCAAACAACTTCCATTCATCAATCCCTGTATCAATCGCTTGATTATTCATCATATACACTAAATCGTTGGTTGCTACATTCCCTGCTGCACCTGGTGCATAAGGACAACCACCCAGTCCCCCAAGGGAAGCATCAAAGCGATTAATCCCATATTGCATAGAAGTTAATATATTGGCCATGGCCATTCCTGTTGTATCATGAAAGTGTAGGATTATATTTTTAGCAGGGTAACGATATAAAACTTCTTCTAATAGTCGTTCTACATCTTGCGGAACCGCTGTGCCAATCGTATCACCTAAAGACACATAATCTACTCCATATTCAAACAATCGATCAACGACACGTAATACATCATCTATTTTTATTTTCCCCTCAAAAGGACACTCAAAAACGGTCGAGACATAACCTGTCACTTCTTTTTGCTCCCGCTTAGCTTGAAGAATGACGGGTTCTAAAATAGGAAAAGTTGCTTCAATCGACTTATTAATGTTCTTTTCATTATGTGACTCACTTGCCGACATAAAAACAGAAGCACCATCAATTCCTGCTTCGAGTGCATTTTCTAGTCCTTTTTCATTTGGTACAAGTGCAGAATATTTCACGCCCGGTGCTCTGTCGATCTTTTTGCCGACATCTATTGCATCTCTTAACTGTGGTATCCATTTCGGATGGACGAATGAACTATATTCAATTTCTTTAAGACCGGTTTGTGACAACATATTAATCCAAGTAACTTTTCTTGACGTATCAACGAGCATTTTTTCATTTTGTAAGCCGTCTCGAGGCCCTACTTCTTTAATAATGACTTCTTCTGGATAGCGCATTAAGACTCACCTCTTTCATGTTTGTTTACTTTCGTTCAACCTTGTTGAATACACTATACTATATGACTGTATCCGCTGTCAATGTTGATTTAACACAGTTTTCATTAGATTTATGTTATACTAAACAAAAAATTAAAAGGGATGGATTACATGATTAAAATTGATATTGACGATCACTTATATTTACGAATTTTAAGTCAGCGTGATACAGACGCCTTATATCAATTAACAATAGAGTCAAAAGAACATTTAAAACAATGGTTACCATGGCTCGATTCTATAGAGATTGCCGAAGATTCTTTACAATTTATTAAAAACCAATTAATTGCGCTTGAACAAGGTAAAGGTCAAACTTATGGAATTTTTGCACAAGATCAGCTAGTTGGTGTCATAAGTTATAATTCTCTCGATTCTACAAATCGAATTGGAACAATCGGGTATTGGATTGGTGTTCATCACCAAGGCAATGGTTATATTACTAAGGCAACAAAGACTCTTTGTTTATATGGGTTTAATCATTTAGAGTTAAATCGAATTGAAATAGAATGTGCCACTGAAAATAAATTAAGTCAACACATTCCAGAGCGGCTTGGCTTTAAAAAAGAAGGTGTTTTGCGTCAAAGAGAATGGCTTTATGACCATTATGTTGATCATTATCTTTATGCTTTACTAAACGAAGAAAAAGAAAGATTATCCACAGAAAAGTCTGAAAATTAGTAGTTATACACAGGCTTATCCACACATATATTTACTTGACCTATATATAGTGTTTTTTAAAACGGATTATCTATATCATGTATATAAAACAAATGTTCTCCACAAGTTATGCACAACCTGTGGAGAACATTTTGTTTTTGTGTATAAATATAAAAAAGCCCTCGTTGCAAATAACGAGAGCTTTTATCGCAAAATG
This sequence comes from Pseudogracilibacillus sp., assembly GCA_035301825.1. Classification (GTDB taxonomy): domain Bacteria; phylum Bacillota; class Bacilli; order Bacillales; family Amphibacillaceae; genus Pseudogracilibacillus. Next base: position 45,888 of record DATGTP010000021.1, read on the forward strand.
ATGTTATATTTCTTGAACGAAGGCTTGGTTTGTTAGATCTAGCATACCTTCATTGAATTCTTGACTCTTTTTTCCAACTAAATTCGGATAAATAACAATGACTAAGAGAACTGCTACTACAACTCCAATAATTATGGCCATTAACCAACCTGACGACTCTTCTTGCTTTTTACTCATTTTTTTCTTACTCCTTTAAACTTATCCACAAATCACTTTATTTTCATTTTCGTAGGCAATTGATTCAATTCATATAATGGTGTTGCTTGGTCTGGATCTGTATCACACAAATCCATTTGAATCCCCCGCTCTGTTAATATTTGATCTACCGACATTCTTGCTAGATCTTTCATGTTATTATCCTTACTTAAGTGTGCTAGATAAACACGCTCTGTCTCATTTGTAATCACATCTGTTAAGGCTAGACCACAATCTTCATTTGAAACGTGACCATAATCACCTAATATCCGACGCTTGACACTCCAAGGATAATGCCCCATTTGTAACATGTTTATATCATGATTTGCTTCAAATATAAATGCGTTTGAACCTTCTATTGTCTTTTTTATTTTGTCTGATACATAGCCTAAATCTGTTACTAATGATACTTTTTGATTGCCATGATGAAAAACAAAAAACATCGGGTCAACTGCATCGTGTGAAACTGAGAATGATTCAACATCAATATCAGCAAATGTTTTAACAGTATTTGCTTCAAAATGAAATTTCTGTTCACTTGTCAATTTCCCTAAACTTGACTCCATTTTATGCCATGTTTTTTCATTTGCAAAAATCGGTAAATCATATTTGCGTGCTAATATACCTAACCCTTTGATATGATCTGAATGTTCATGGGTTACTAATATACCGTCAATCCCTCTTGGATCGACTTGTACTTGATTAAATAACTTATCCATTTGTTTACCACTTAAACCTGCATCGACTAATAAACGAGCCTGATCTGTCTCTATATAAAATGCATTACCCGTACTTCCTGAAGCAAGTACACTAAACTTAAGGCTCATTCTACGTCACCACTTTCTAATAACTCTAATTTTTCCTCTAACAAATCTAACATATCTTGCTTAAATGACTTTCCACTCATATCGCTACTTTTTATCTTCTCTATTGATGTCTGAACAGATTCATATAAAAACTCATTTTCCTCAGTTGAAAATACAAAACCTTCAATCGCATTTACAAAGTAATCTGATTCCTCATTCAAATTCACTTTCCAAGTTGGTGCAAACACTTGTACATCACCTTCATATGGAACACGTGTATAAAAACCTAAATCGACGTCAGTAACTTCATCCCCAGAATTCAATTGATTCCCTCGATATAAGGTTTCTATTGCTCTTATCGGTTGAATAAGCTCTGTTTTATCCTCTAACTTTTCTACATCACCTAGCACGGTTTGCGTATAGTAAGCCGCTTCATTATCATCGTTTAAGTATACTAAAATGACGCCGTTCTGGTTATAATATATTGGTCGATCTGATTTATTCTGAAAGTAAATTAAAATATTTAACTCTTCATTCCACGTCCAATAAGAATACTCTTCTGCATAGAGGGCTAGTTGATTTAATAAATCATTCATCTCTTCACCCGAATCATCTTCATCAACTTTTATCGGACTTTCTATTTCAGATACAATGAATTGTTTGTTTAATAATTGAATCTTTTGTTCAACTTGGTCACGCCTTAGTGTAAGATCAGAGTCAGCTAGTTCTTTTTGTTTAACTGAAATATATGTTTCACTATCTTCTTTTGGTAATTCAGGAATCATGATTGATTCAGCGTCTAATAACTCATCAAAGGTCGATTGTTGCTCTTCTAGTATACTATAATCAGCCTGTTCTTTCTTCTCGAGAAATTGGAAAAGTAAATAGACATCTAAAATGAGAAAACTAACAATCAACAACACTTTTATTTGTCCCCATTGCATAACTTATCCAACCTCCTCATGAACTGCTGATGACGCATTTTCCTCTTTTGTCACCCGGCGCCAAGTATCATCATATAAAATAAACCAAGAAGGTTCTAAGACATAACTGTGTTTATCAATATTAGATAAGTAATAACCAATTGTAATATCTCTCACTTCCGATAAGTCGATTGACTCACGCGATAAAAACTGCTCAATTTCTTCACCTGACATTAAGGTGACGTTAACTGAATTCAAAGTATTACCTAACTTGATTAAGGAACGATCATATTCATACAATTCCTGACTACGGCGTTCCATAACCATTTCAGATATATTATAAAAGTCATACACAGGGTAACCGTCATAAGCTAGACGATAAGTAACACGATGTTCAGCTTGTTCTAACTTTGATAATTGAAAGTCGTTTGTCCAACCTTTGTGATCATTTACATTACTAATGGTGTAGTCGATTAATTCCATCGGACTTTCTTCTATTTCAGATGATTGAATTGGGTTCGTATACTCCAATGTTTTTCCATCATTCAATATACGCATACCACGTTGGCCGTCTGTAAAAACAGCCTCCATCCTATTTTGAGTGACTAATGATGGATTTCGGAACAAGGCGTTAACAAATAATTCAGGATTTAATTCTGTAGCTACTAATGTTTTCCGTGGCATTTTATATTCTTCCTTAGAAACATATATCGTTTTATGCGGCAAATCAATTGCGTGTAATTGCATTAACTGTTCTTGTTCATAAATAAGTTCAGCTACTTGTTGGTAATGTTCCATTTTTTCCACTTTTGCGGTGACTGCTTTCGACTGTTTCTCATTTGGGATAATGACATTCAAGGATTGGTTTTCATCATCCATTTGTAAAACAATGGTATCAAACAATGAATCAGAATAATTCAGCTCTTCTTCAATGTTAAAAATATGTTCAACATATTCTAAAGGAATAGCATCATGGAACTTTATTTCAACACTACGGAAGGTCGAAATCCCCTCTTCTAAATTAACTTCATCATAATCATATACGTTCCATTGTTGTAAATCTTTGAAAAAAGATAAGCGCTCACTCGCTTTATTAAAAGCATATGTTTCCTCATTAAAATGAAATAGAATCTTCGCTGGTGCAATTAAATCTGACTTTGTTCTTTCACTACCACCAACATCAACTTCCCCTACATAACTGGGGTCGTACAAAGTCTCATAGCTCGGTTGATAATTCCAAACAAGTAATGACAGTAATAGACTAATCATTACTAATATAAATAAAATAAATGACTTTACTGTCTCACCATTCATTTGTTTCGCCTCCGCCCATAATCCATTAGCGGTAATGTAAAGAATATTGACGTACCTTTATTTTCTTTACTTGTCGCCCATATTTTACCGAAATGGGCTTCTATAATTTCTTGGGTAATTGCTAATCCTAAGCCAGTCCCACCAAACTGTCTCGTTCTTGCTTTATCTACACGATAAAAACGTTCAAATATTTTATCTAATTTATCATAAGCTATACCAATTCCTTCATCTTTTATACAGACGATTAATCGGCCTTGCTGCTTTTCTACTCGACATGAAATCGTTCCACCATCTGGTGAGTATTTGACGGCATTTGATAAAATATTGTCTAACACTTGAATAATCTGATCTCGATCAATCCAAACATTCATAACCTCATTTGGGATATAACGCTCAAAATGAATATGACTGTTCTTCTTATTCATTTCAAAGCGATCAATAACTGTGTGGAATAATGATACGAAATCATTTCTCCCTTTGTTATAGGTTTGCTTGTCACTATCCATCCGTGAAAGTTGTAATAAACTATTTACCATACGAATCATTCGCTCTGTCTCATCTTGTGTAACTTGTAAAAACTTTGGCGCTATATTTGGATCTTTATAAGCACCATCTGCTAAGGCTTCTAAATAACTACGTAAAGACGTGAGAGGTGTCCTTAATTCGTGTGATACGTTTGATACAAACTCTCGCCTTTCCTGTTCAATCTTTCTTTCTTCAGTTACATCTGATAATACCGTAATATATCCACTGATCATTTCACTATAATGATCTTGATAGATCGGTGTAAAGTTTGCACGCAGTAAGTAAACATCTTCCCCTTCACTTAAGTCGAGCAAGACTTCACCACTTTCATATAAATTTGAAATATCTTCCCATTGGTCTTCCAATTTAAGCTCTTGTAATAAATCTTTAGCATACAAATGATTCGGATCTCGTCCTAAAAGCTTCCCTGCCGATTCATTGATGAGTGTTATCTTCCCTTTTTCATCAGTTGCAATAACCCCTTCAGACATATTTTCAATGACTGAGTTAAGTTTTCTTTCTTCTCCCTCTACAGCAGCAATTAAATGCTTCAACCGATCATTTAAGTGATTAAAGGTAACCGCTAATTGACTTATTTCATCATTTCCATATACTTTAACCTTCTGTGAGAAATCTCCTCTTGCCATTGTTAATGCTTGTCTTCTCATTTCAACAATCGGTCTTGTAATGGCACGAGCTACGAGGATCCCTAATATAACCGATACGAATATCGCAATAATGGATCCATTTAAAAATATTTCATTTATTTCTTTCTGTTGGCTATAAACATTTTCAAGAGATGCTTCTACATATAAAACACCAACCACGTCATTTGAGCGATCATATAAGGGCTCTACGCGAATGAGTACTCTTTCACCCGTGCGAGAATTGATCGCTGTATTATCAATAGAACTTGCAAACTTAATTGCCCGCTGCACATAAGGGTCCATTGATTTTTTGCCAACAATATGTTGGTTTTGAAAATCATTTGTCGCAATGACTCTTTCTTGTCCATTAATGACTTGAACAATTTCAAAGCTACCCCGTTCCATTTCAGCTATGATGTTTTGTACTTCTTGCTCTAATGAAACATCTTCACTTTCCTCATCACGATCTTTATTAAAGGCTATTTCTAAATTATATGATAATAAATCAACCCGATTATTTATTGTCTCACGATATGTTTCTACAAGCTCTTGTTCCAAGGCACGTGACACGTAAGAGCCAATCACTTGAATAGCAATTAATATCAGTAATATATAAATAATAATAAATTTTAATTGGATTGATTTAAAAAAACTAACCTTTTTCATCCTATTTACTCCTCTTCGGGATTACGTAAATAATAACCTACACCTCTTCTTGTTACAATCCATGTCGGATTACTTGGGTCATCTTCTACTTTCTCACGTAAACGTCTAACAGTCACATCAACTGTTCGAACATCTCCAAAGTAATCATAACCCCAAACGGTTTCTAATAAATGTTCACGAGTCATCACTTGCCCAATATGTCTTCCCAAATAATAGAACAATTCAAATTCCCGATGTGTTAAGTCAATGTGTTCGCCATGCTTAGACACACTATAAGCTTCAGGATGAATGGTAATTTTACCTAAGTGAATTTCTTTCTTATCTTCATCTGCCATACTATCTGGTACTTGCTGTGATCGTCGTAAATTCGCTTTTATACGTGCAATTAATTCACGATTGCTAAATGGTTTTGTTACATAATCATCTGCTCCAAATTCTAAACCTAACACTTTGTCAATTTCGGAATCTTTAGCTGTTAACATGATAATTGGCATATTCTTCGTCTGTCTAATTTCCCGACAAACTTCATTTCCGTCTTTTTCTGGTAACATCACATCTAATAAAATTAAATCTGGATCTTCTTTTTCCGCTAATTCAATTGCTTCATTCCCATCGTAAGCACAAACAACTGAGTAGCCCTCTTTTTCTAAGTTAAACACTAATATATCTGAAATTGGCTTTTCATCTTCAACGACTAATATCTTTGTTGCCATTTAATTTCCCTACTTTCATTAACTATTTTTATAACCATCTTAATAAACATCTTCTCTATATTCTATCGTATTTTTCACAAATTGTCTTGATGTCCTTCTTAACTAACATGAAAGTTTTGAGGCTAGATAATGAAAAAGGTTAGAGCGTTAATCTATTATGCTCTAACCTTTTATTTGATTATGCTGGCGGTGCATTTTGACCGAACTCTAAATCAATAAACTTATTATATTCTTTTGCGAAAGCAAGTTCTACTGTCCCGGTAGGACCATTACGCTGCTTCGCAATAATAATTTCAATGATATTTTGCGATTCTGTTTCCTTATCATAGTAATCATCTCGATAAAGGAAACCAACAATATCAGCATCTTGCTCAATACTCCCTGATTCACGTAAGTCTGACATCATTGGACGCTTATCCTGTCTCGACTCAACACCACGTGATAACTGCGATAATGCAATTAAAGGTACTTCTAACTCTCGGGCTAAAGCTTTAAGTGATCGTGATATTTCCGAAACTTCCTGTTGTCGATTATCCGATGAACGCCCGCTTCCTTGAATAAGTTGCAAATAATCAATAATGATCATGCCTAAGCCATGTTCTTGTTTCAATCGGCGACATTTTGATCGAATATCACTCACACGTAAACTTGCCGAATCATCGATGTAGATACCTGCATTTGATAAACTGCCCATCGCCATCGTTAACTTCTCCCAATCATCACCTTCTAGATTACCTGAACGCATACGCTGTGAGTCAATATTTCCTTCTGCACATAGCATACGTTGAACAAGTTGGTCTGCCCCCATCTCTAAACTAAATACGGCAACATTTTCATTTGTTCTAATCGCCACATTTTGTGCAATATTTAAAGCAAAGGCTGTTTTACCAACGGATGGTCTGGCAGCAACTATAATTAAGTCATTCCGTTGAAATCCAGATGTGATTCGATCTAAATCACGGAAACCAGTTGGAATACCAGTAATATCACCTTTCTGGTGATGTAATTTTTCAATATTCGCATATACCTCTACTAAGACATCTTGAATATCTTTAAAAGAATTCGAATTCTTCCGATTCGAAACTTCCAAAATTGTCTTTTCCGCTTGGTCTAAAACGGTTTCCACATCGTCTTCTTCTGCGTAGGTCGTTGTCACGATATTTGTAGCAGTGCGGATTAGTTTTCGTAAAATTGATTTTTCTTCAACAATTTTGCAATAATATTCTATATTTGCTGCTGTGGGAACACTTTCAATCAATTCCGTAATATAGGAAAAGCTATCTGAACTTCCAGCATCTCGCTTCTTTAGCTCATCCGTTACCGCAACGAACTCGATAGGTTTACCACTTTCAGACAAACTGTACATAATATCGAATATTTCTTGGTGTCTTTGGATATAGAAGTCATCTGCTGTCAGCCATTCTGATGCAACTGAGAATACTTCTGACTCCAAAAATACGGCACCTAATATCGCCTGTTCTGCTTCTTTATTATATGGTGGAGTACGATCATTCCAATGTTCATTCATAATTGATTCCTCCATCATTTATTTCATCTATCATTTTATTGCTCGACAACTTGTACTGTAATGGTTCCTGTAACATCTGGATGTAATTTAACAGCTACTTTATGGTGACCTAATGATTTTAAAGGATCTTGTAATTCGATCTTTCGACGATCAACTGTTATTTTATGTTGCTTTTTTAAATGCTCAGCAATCTGCTTGCTTGTGATTGAACCGAATAAACGGCCGTCATCACCTGATTTAGCAGGTATATCAACTGTTGTCTCCTCAAGCTGCTTTTTTACTTGGTCAGCCTCTTTTTTAATTTGTTCTTCTTCCTGTGCCTCTTTTTTCTGTGCTGCTTGAAGCTTTTTAATGTTTGCAGGTGTTGCTGGTTCTGCTAACTTATTTTTTAATAAGTAATTATTCGCATAACCAGTTGGAACTTCCTTTACCTCACCTTTTTTTCCTTTTCCTTTAACATCTTGTAAAAATATTACTTTCATTTTCCCTACACCCTTTCTATTCTTCTGAATCACTTTCAAGTCGGTTTTCAATCGCCTCTATTAATCGTTCTTCTACCTGATCAATAGACGCATCTTTTATTTGGGTCGCAGCATTTGTTAGATGACCGCCACCATCTAATTGTTCCATAATTAACTGCACATTTATTTCACCTAATGATCGTGCACTAATTGAAACTGTATTTTCATTTGACTTAGCTATTACAAAAGATGCACTCACATCATCCATTGTTAATAAAGTATCTGCTGCCTGGGCAATGATTATATGATTATATTCCTTGTCATCTTCTGCTTTAGCAACAGCAATTTTATCCGCGTATAAATAAGCATTTTCAATGAGCTTACTGCGTGTAACATATGTTTTTAAATCTTCTTTTAGGAACTGTTGAATTAACATTGGATCTGCACCTTTAATACGTAAGTATGATGCCGCATCAAAAGTACGTGAACCTGTTCGTAATGCAAAACTCTTTGTATCAACGATTATACCTGCTAATAAAGTTGTTGCTTCCAAAGTAGATAAGTTAATTTTATTTGGTTGGTATTCAATGAGTTCGGTAACAAGTTCTGCTGTTGAAGAAGCATACGGCTCCATATAAACAAGGGTTGATTCCTCAATAAAGTCCTCACCTCGTCTATGATGATCAATAATAACAGTTCGCTCTGCATTTTGTAATATAAGTGGATGGGCAACATTGTTTCGTCGATGTGTGTCAACTACAATAATAAGACTTTTCCTTGAAAAAATTTGCTCCGCTTCCTGAGGCTTTATAAAGTACTTCCATAGCGCCCCGTCCTCTTTTATCAAGTCAATCGCCCGATTAATCCCTGTTGTAATATCTTCCTGATCATAAACAATGTAACCTTCAACATCGTTTGCCTGTGCGATTTTTAAGACACCAATCGCTGCACCTAAGGAGTCCATATCTGGTGATTGGTGTCCCATGATAATGACATTTTCACTCTCTTTAACGAGATCTGCTAAGGCATGTGAAATGACGCGCGCTCTGACACGTGTACGTTTCTCCATAGGGTTTGTTTTACCCCCATAAAATCGTACATTCCCTTCAACATCCCGAATAGCAACTTGATCTCCACCACGTCCCAAGACTAAATCTAAGCTCGACTGGGCAATACTAGCTAATTCATTAATTGACACATTTCCGGTTCCAATACCGATACTTAATGTGATTGGATTACGTTGTAATTGATCGACATGCATTTGTCTCACTTCATCTAATATTTTAAAATTGGATTCTTCTAATTCATCCAAATTTTCCTCAGTTAATATAGCTAAAAAGCGATCTTGTGCAGTACGTTTAATATAAAAGTCATTATTTTGAGCCCAGCTAGTTAAGGTTGCTGTAATTTCTGAATTAATTTTACTCTTTAAATTATCTTCCATATTTCTAGCTAACTCATCATAGTTATCTAAATAAATGTTAGCAATTACTGTTTTTTCCTGTTCGTAAACTTGTTTTAAATGATAATATTTCGAACGATTAAATAAAAAGACTGTTCGATTATCCATATCTAAAGTAGCTAAAAAGTGAATATCATTAAAATGACACCAAAACTCTTGCTCCTCATGCTCTATATTACGAGCTAACTGCTCATTCAACTGATAGAGTGGTTTTCCAATTAAATGATCACCCTTTTCATGTAACGAATGCATATATGGATTCATCCAATTAATTTCATTATTCTCATTATAAATAATGATCCCAACTGGTAAGTTATAAAATAACTCGTTGCCTGCATCTTGCACTTGATAAGTGATATTTTCATATGACTTATACAATTCAGTTTGCCATTTATTCATTAAAGGAATGATAAAATACCCTGTAATAACAATGACGAGAAATAAACTGATTCCAATATATATATTATAAAATGATAAAACAATTGTCGTTAAAATCGCCAAACTATATATTGTGTAAAACAATATACGTACTGACTTATTTAATTGTAGTTCTTTCATCTTTGCCAACCCCTTACGGACTCGTTTTATCTCTAAGCTCATCGTTTGAGTCGATTTTTTAAACGGAATCCAATGTCAATTATACCAATAATTCGAATGAATATCAGAAAAATAGGGATAATTAATGTAAATATCGATATCACAATTGGAATAATCGTATGTACTTTTCGATTATGGAAGAAAAAGAAAACAAAGGAATAACCCTGAACAATAATACACATCGTTGTTAATGCTAATAAATTAACAAACATTGTATAAAAAAACGATCCATCTTCCATACCAACATATGAAAATATAATTGCTATTAAATGAATCCATATGAGATAAATAGGAAAGTTAAATGAATGGAACGGTGGAAAATATAGTTTAGACTTTTCACGCCAATTCATCCATTTGTAACTTAACCATTGAGTAATCAAGGCAAATAAGGTACCTATAATGATAAATATTGCTGTAAATGATAGAATAATTTGATCAATTTGCGATTCAATTAAAGTCATTTGTTTTTCTAGCTCATCACTGGCACCAAATTGTCCGATAAATGATGTAAAAGTATCAAGTGAATCATACATATTTTTTTCAAAAGTATTAATCCAATTAATATCATATAATACTTGACTGCCAACATAAGCAACTACAATTCCAAGGACATAACCTATTGCACCATATAACAGCGTTTCATAAGGCGATCGTTTTTTATGAATCATATGCCCGATGTATAATGCCCCTATCGTCACGAATAAACTTAAAAACATCCCTATGTATGATGCTATAAAAAAGGCAAACAAATTAGCAATTGCAAAAATAAAAACACCATTTTTTATGTTATATTTTGCAGTAAATACAATAACAGGTATAGGTAATAAGAATAAACTTATTAAAATAAGAAATGGCACAAATACCGTCATTAAAAATATGACGATAAAAATCATCATGTAAAACAACATATCTTTCCACATTATATTTTCTTGCATATTCAACCCTCAATCTATTTTACTAAATCTACTATTACCTAATCATATCAAACTTCACAATATATTAATATTCCCGTGCTATAAATGTCATAAATTAGTTCAATATATGGAGTTAATTCATTTATTCATGATATAGTAATGGTGACTTATATATCATCTAAACGAATGGAGATTCCAAGATGAATCAATTTTGGATTAGTTTTAAAAACAGTTTATTATTACCACGAAAAAAATCTGTATTTGCATTAAACCGGATCGGTATGGATATTGTCGTACTTTACTTGTTTTTACTCATCGCAGTGAGTTCAATTCCTAATTTCACAGATAAATTAACGAATATTGATCAAGCAACGATTCAAATACACCCTTTTTTCCTAGCAATTTACTTCTTCATCTTTCACTACTTAATTTTAACGACAATTATATTTATTGTTATCAGTTTAATTGCTTACATTGCGACATTATTTGCGAAAGCAGCAGGTCGTAAGCTAAAATATAATATTTTTTGGAAAATGGTTGCTTTTTCGAGCACAATTCCATTACTAGCATTCACTATTTTAGCTTTCTTTATAAAGGTTAGCGAAAACCTCCTATATTTAGGAATATTATATATTTTATTTAATATTATTATGATTATCCAAATTTATCCAAAACGAAAAAGAAGAGCTTCCCCTTAATGAAGGAGAAGCTCTTTTAATTATTCAGCAGATACATATGGTAATAATGCCATCGAACGCGCGCGTTTAATAGCAACTGTTAATTTACGTTGGTATTTAGCTGAAGTACCTGTTACACGACGAGGTAAAATTTTACCACGCTCAGATACAAAACGCTTTAATAACTCTACATCTTTATAGTCGATATGTGTAATGCCATTTGCTGTGAAATAACATACTTTACGACGTCTTGGACGACCACGTCTCATAACTATCCATCCTCTCAATTACTTTTTTTATCCGAATGTATAAAGGTATAAACCTTTTACATTTATATATAACCCTTTAGTACTAGGTGCCTAGAACGGCAAGTCATCATCAGAAATATCGATTTGTTGCCCATCATTTTCAAATGGACGATTCGATGATTGAGTTGACTGCTGCTGGCCTTGCCCATAACCTGATGGTTCTTGTTGATGTCCATAGTCTTGTCCACCAAAACCACCATCTTGACCTCTTTGTTGAGAAGAATTACGTGACTCTAAGAACTGAACATTATCTGCTAGTACTTCTGTTACGTAAACCATTTTTCCTTCCTGGTTTTCGTAAGAGCGCGTTTGAATTCTTCCTTCAACACCAATTAAACTACCCTTTTTCATATAAGTAGCTAAATTTTCAGCTGGTTTACGCCAAATGACGCAATTAATAAAGTCCGCTTCTTGTTCACCTTGCTGATTTTTATAGGGACGGTTAGCTGCAACGTTAAAGTTTGCAACTGCTATACCGTTAGGTGTGTAACGTAAATCGGGATCTCTTGTTAGTCTTCCTACAATAACGACTCGATTCAACATTTGAATCCCTCCCTATTATTTTTCCTCTGCACGAATTGCCATGTGACGAATAATGTCATCAGAGAATTTCGCTAAACGATCAAATTCATTAACCGCTTTATCGTCACTATTGAAGTTAATTACTACATAGTAACCATCACGGTAATCGTTAATTTCATATGCTAAACGACGTGAACCGATCTCATCCACTTTATCGATAGTAGCACCATTATCTGTTAAAATCGTATTAAAACGCTCGATTAACGCTTGACGTGCTTCCTCCTCGATATCTGGACGGACGATGTACATAATTTCATAATCTCTCATCCAAAACACCTCCTTTTGGTCTATACGGCTCTAAATAATATGTAGAGCAAGGAGTAATCAAAATTTCAATTACCCACAATAATATATTTTACCATTTATTCATTATAAAAACAACACTAATCCCATAATATTATACATTAAAGCGGAAATGTATAACGTCCCCATCTTCTACAATATACTCTTTTCCTTCTAAACGCACTTTTCCATTTTCTCTAGCTTGAACCATGTTACCTGCTTCGCGTAAGTCACTATAAGAAACAACTTCTGCTCTTATGAAGCCACGTTCAAAATCAGTATGAATAATACCCGCTGCTTCTGGAGCTTTCATTCCTTTCTTAAATGTCCATGCACGTACTTCTTGTTCCCCTGCTGTAAAGTAAGTAGCAAAACCTAATAAATCATATGCAGCACGAATAAGTTGATCTAGCCCTGATTCCTCAATTCCTAGCTCTTCTAAAAATTCCTTTTTCTCATCTTCATCTAATTCTGCTATTTCTTCTTCGATTTTAGCACTAACAACGACGACTTCAGCACTTTCTTTTTCAGCAAGTTCTTTAACTTGATTAACATACTGATTATTTTCCACGTCGGTTATTTCATCTTCACCAACGTTAGCAACATATAAGATAGGTTTAGCTGTTAATAAATGTAATTGCCTAGCGAACTTGTGTTCCTCTTTGTTAAGTTCCACCGAGCGAGCTGGTTGATCATTTTCTAGGGCTTTCTTTATCTTTTTAACAACATTAAATTCTTGGACAGCTTCTTTGTCCTTTTGACGTGCTAATTTTTCAACACGTTCATATCTTCTTTCAACCGTTTCTAAGTCTGCTAAAATGAGCTCAATGTTAATCGTTTCAATATCATCTAATGGATTAACTTGGCCTGACACATGTGTAATGTTCTCATCTTCAAAACAACGTACTACTTGACATATTGCATCGACTTGGCGAATATGCGATAAAAACTGGTTACCTAATCCTTCACCCTTGTTCGCCCCTTTAACAATACCTGCAATATCTGTAAATTCGAAAGCGGTTGGTACCGTTTTTTTCGGCTTTACCATTGTTGTTAAAATCTCTAATCTTTCATCGGGCACTTCTACAATCCCAACGTTAGGATCAATCGTACAGAATGGATAGTTAGCAGCTTCTGCTCCTGCTTTAGTAATTGCGTTAAATAATGTTGACTTACCTACGTTTGGTAACCCAACAATACCTGCAGTTAATGACATTTACTTTTCTCTCCTTAAGGATGTTCATATGAACATAATTATATTATAAGACAGTATATATTTCATGCAAACAGTCATAATTTTATTTTAACTACTTTTTTGGGGACCTTTTGACGTTAAAATTCATCGTTTCCCATATAAAATGAATTTTTCTGTTCACATTTTTCAATTTCCCTCTTCTTTTTGTCCTTTTTCTAGCACTCTTTTTATTTTTTTACTAAATTGAACACGTGGAATCATGACGCTCCGTTCACAACCTAAACATCTAATTCGAATATCTGCACCCATGCGAATTATTTTCCATTTATTCTCTCCACATGGATGACCTTTTTTCATTTCTACAACATCATTTAAATTAAATGCTTTACTCATCTCGCATCGTTCCCTTTCTCTCTATACTCAACATGAAAATCATCTTCCTTCTTTATTGAGTGAACGATAAAGTGTTGCATCGGTATATCAATACCCCTTTTAAACAACTCATTTTGAATTTCTTTACGAATATACCGTTCACCTTGCCATTGTGCAGCTGGTTCAGTTTCTGCAATGACACGTAATAAATAATTAGAGACGTCTAATTCTCTGATTCCTTGTATCTCTGGCACATTTATAAATATATCGTACTTCTCAGGGATCATTTTTAATATTTCTTCTAACTCTTTTTCAACTTCTAATATGTTTGTCTCATATGATAATTTTAAATCAACAACTGATGTTCCATTATTGACAGAATAATTAATAACCTGCGTAATATTCCCGTTCGGTATGACGTTTTCTTCTCCCGTCCAACTGATAACTTTTGTTGTCCGTAATCCTATCTCCTCGACAGTCCCTTCAACACCAGATATTTCCACATAATCATCTACTGAAAACTGCCTTTCAAAAATGATGAAGAAACCTGATATAACATCTTTCACTAAACTTTGAGCTCCAAACCCTATCGCCAACCCTGCAATACCAGCTCCCGCTAACAAGGCACTTATTCTTATATTAATTGACTCTAAAATCATAACAATCATAATGAAGTATACCGTATATGTAAGCGTACTCTTTAACAGTATTTTTATTGTTTGCTCTCTTTTTTCATTCATTTTTATAGGACTTCTTCTTCTAGACTTAAAGATCTTATCTATCAGTCGATTCCCTATTCTAATAATAATAAATGCAACGATTAAAATAACGATGATTTTAATTACACTATTTAATATCGTTTCCCAAAACTCTGGCCCTGTAAATGTCTCTAACCATTTATTCATTGTGTTTGATAACATTTAAAACAACTCACCTTTCCTATTAAAACGTATCGTTTTTCTCATTTTCCCGAAAATGTTTCACGTGAAACATTTTATCTTTTCATATAAAAAATGCTGATAACGATAGTTTGTACCAGCATTTATATATTACTTATTTAATATGGATAACAATTGTTCTAATTCAGAGTTGTTATAAAACTCTATCTCAATTTTTCCTTTTCTTACACCTTTAGAGATAGATACTTTTGTACCAAGTTTTTCACGTAAGACATCTTCTTGCGCTTTGTAAAAAGGGTCTTTTTCTTTTTGTTTTTGCTGCTTTGATGGTTTTGCTTCATTTAACTTGGTGATTAATTGTTCAACTTGTCTTACATTTAACTTTTCAGTCACGATTTTGTTAGCAACTGATATCGTATTATCCTTGTTTTTCAAACCAAGGAGTGCCCTTGCATGACCCATACTTAATTCATTACTATTAATTAAATGTGTTACTTCTTCAGGTAAACTTAACAATCTAATTGTATTTGCGATGTGTGAACGACTTTTACCTAGTTTTTTTGATAGCTCTTCTTGAGTTAAGTTTAATTGTTCAATTAAGTTTTTATAGGCTAATGCTTCCTCTATAATGGATAAATCTTCACGCTGTAAATTCTCCAACAGAGCTATTTCCATCATTTTTTCGTCGTCTAACTCTTTTACAATCGCAGGAACGACTTTTAGGCCGGCTTCTTTTGCAGCCCTAAAACGTCTCTCTCCTGCAACGATTTCATAACCTTTAATGCTTTTCCTAACAATAAGTGGTTGAACAATACCATATTCCAAAATAGATATCTTCAACTCTTCGATTGCATCTGCATCAAAAGTCTTTCTCGGTTGATATGGATTTGGTCTTAAATCATTAATTGATACTTCTTCAACTAACGACTGGTCAACATCATTGTCTGTAGGCATAAAAAGCGCATCTAAACCTTTACCTAACCCTTTCGCCAACTTCCATCACTTCCTTCGCTAATTCAAGATATACTTCTGCTCCCTTGGACTTTGGATCATATACCGTTATTGGCTTACCATGACTTGGTGCTTCCCCAAGCCTAACATTTCTTGGGATAATTGAATCATATACTTTTTCTTGGAAATACATTTTAACCTCTTCTATCACTTGTACACCAAGATTAGTTCTCGCATCAAACATAGTTAATAATACGCCCTCTATCATCAGACTCTTGTTTAAATGTTTTTGTACGAGACGAACCGTATTCAATAACTGACTTAAACCTTCTAAAGCATAATATTCACATTGAACTGGTATTAATACACTGTCAGAAGCTGTCAATGCATTAATCGTCAGTAACCCTAATGAAGGTGGACAGTCAATTATAATATAGTCATAGACAGTTTTCATTGGTTCTAATGCTTTTTTAAGCTTTCCTTCTCGAGACACTGTCGTTACAAGTTCTATTTCAGCACCTGCTAACTGAATAGTTGCTGGAATGATATGTAACCGATCAACATCTGTTTGAACAATAACCTTTTTAGCTTCCTGTTCTTCGACAAGTACATTATAGACACACTCATCTATATCACCTTTATTAACACCTACACCACTTGTTGCATTTCCTTGTGGGTCTATATCTACTAATAACACTCGTTTACCTAATTTAGCTAGACTTGCTCCTAAATTAACCGTAGATGTTGTTTTACCAACGCCACCCTTTTGATTTGTTATGGCTATTATTTTCCCCATTATTCACCCACCATTCTAATTTACATTCATTTTTTCACTTTGATTGTAATTTCATAGTAATCATCATGATCTGTTTCTTCAGACTCAAATTGTACGCCCGTGTTTTTTATCAAATTAAGTGAGCGTTTAATTGTATTTGTAACAATACGAATATCTTTACTCACAAACTTTGGCACATTCTTTTTCTTTTCCTTAGGTTTCTCTAAGTGTTGAGAAATTAACTTTTCTACATCTTTTACTGTTAACTTTTCATCTAGTATCTTTTGTAAAAATGTTACTTGCTCTTCTTCATTTTTCAAACGCATTAAAGCTCTTGCATGACGCTCACTAATTGCCTTATTCAATAAAGCTTGTTGAACTTCATCTGGTAAATGAAGTAGCCTTAATTTATTTGCAATCGTTGATTGACTTTTCCCTAGTCTCTGAGCTAACGCTTCCTGTGTTAACTCGTGCATTTCAATTAACTGTACATATGCATGCGCCTCTTCAATGACAGATAACTGTTCACGTTGAATGTTTTCAATTAAAGCAATCGACGCTGTCTCAGTGTCAGTTAATTCACGTACAATCGCAGGTATTGTCTCCCACTCCAAATGTTGTGAAGCTCTCCAACGTCTCTCACCAGCGATTATTTCATACGTATCCTCATCTTTTGTTCGAACAATAATCGGTTGTATAATACCATGTGTTTGCAAGGTGCGAGCTAATTCAATGATTTTTTCTTCATCAAATTGCGTTCTTGGTTGATATTCATTCGGAACAATTTGATCAACACGTATGTCTTTTACATTATCCGTGTTATCTGCTTCTTGATCAACTGACTTATTACCTTTCGTAAAAAGCCTGTTAAAAGGCTGTAACATATAACATCACCTTCATTAAATGATAAAATGTTTCACGTGAAACATTTTTGATTTCGACTTACTTTAAGTACATACTACAATTTTATCATATAATTCATAGAAAAAGTAACTTCTTTCATTAAAAAGTTATATAATTGGCTTTTTAGCAGGTGTTCCTGCTTTTCTCGGATATGTTTTAGGTGTTTTTTTAACTTTATCTATGACAATAATGTTTCTCTCTCCCGCTTCTACAGGTAAAGTAAATTCAAATCTCTCTTTGTATTTGCCACCTAATGTTGTGATTGCTTTTTTCGACTCTTCATATTCATCATCTAAAAACTGTCCTTTTAGAGCTATAAAGTGACCACCTATTTTAACTAAAGGTAAACAGTATTCTGACAGAACATTTGTTCTCGCCACTGCTCGTGCTGTTACTAGATCAAATGATTCTCTTAACTGTTTATCCCTACCTACATCTTCTGCTCGTGAATGAATTAATGTAACTTGCTTATCTAGATTGAGTTTTTTTGTTAAAATATCTAGAAAATTAATTCGCTTTTTTAAAGAATCCACGATGGTAACTTGTAGGTGAGGAAAAGCAATTAAAAGCGGTATGCTAGGAAATCCAGCACCCGCTCCTATATCACAAATTGTATTAACTTTTGAAAAATCATAGTAGAAGCTAGGAGAGATGGAGTCATAAAAATGTTTCACATAAACTTCTTCTTCTTCGGTTATAGCTGTTAAGTTTACTTTCTCGTTCCACTCTACTAATAAACGAAAATAAGTATCATATTGTTTTAATTGTATTTCATCTAATTGTATATTTTGACTTGCTAATGCAGAAGCAAATGTTTTTTTATCCAACTCTTCTCCTCCTAGTGATTAAACAGACTGTTCTGTTCGCTTTACATTCCCTTGTTCTAAATATATTAATAGTATTGAAATATCAGCAGGGCTTACGCCTGATATACGAGATGCTTGGCCTATCGATAATGGTTGAATCTCTTTAAGTTTTTCTCGAGCTTCGTTACGTAAACTATGAATAGCATCATAATTAATTTCTTTAGGGATTTTACGGTTTTCCATTTTAAGCATTCTCTTCACTTGTTCGTTTGCCTTTTTTATATAACCTTCATATTTCACTTGAATTTCAACTTGCTCTTTCACTTCTAATGGTAAATCTGTTTCCCCTACCATTTCTTCTATGACTTCATAAGTTACTTCTGGTCGTTTTAATAGATCAAGAGCACGTACCGCTTCTTTAAGAGGTGTTGACCCTACTTTTTCTAAAGCCTTTTGAACATGTTCTTCAGCTTTAATCATTATTTTGAATAAACGGGTTTTTTCTTCCTCGATTAACTTTAATTTCGTTTTAAATGCATCGTAGCGTTCATCACTTATTAGGCCTAAGTCATATCCAATTTCCGTTAAACGAATATCCGCATTATCATGACGTAATAAGAGACGGTGTTCAGCACGTGACGTCAGTAAACGATACGGTTCACGTGTTCCCTTTGTTACTAGATCATCAATTAATACACCGATGTAGCTTGAGGCACGGTCTAATATAAAAGGAGACTTACCATTTATTTTTAGATGAGCGTTAATGCCTGCTATGATCCCCTGGGCAGCAGCTTCTTCATACCCTGATGTCCCATTAATTTGACCTGCTGTGTATAAATTTTCGATCTTTTTAGATTCAAGAGTCGGTAATAATTGTGTTGATACGACTGAATCATACTCAATGGCATAACCAGGGCGCATCATTTCAGCTTTTTCTAATCCAGGAACTGAACGAACAATTTCATATTGAATAGACTCTGGTAAAGACGTTGATAAACCTTGTACATAAACTTCCTCTGTATCTCTTCCTTCTGGTTCTAAAAAGACTTGATGTCGA
>DATGTP010000022.1:0-5321 GCA_035301825.1 Pseudogracilibacillus sp.
CTTAAAGGTTTATACTGAGAATAGAAGATAAGTAGGAAAGGGGATATACCATGGCGATACTCGTATTAGGTGGGGCTGGTTATATCGGGTCACACGCGGTCAAGCAACTTATTGAACAAGGTGAAGAAGTTGTTGTGATAGACAATTTACAAACGGGACATGACCAAGCTGTAACAAAGGGAGCAAAGTTTTACGTCGGTGATATTCGGAATCAAGCTTTTTTAGAAGACGTATTTTCAAATGAGTCGATTGAAGCAGTCCTTCATTTTGCGGCCAATTCATTAGTGGGAGAATCTGTTGAAAAGCCTTTAGCATATTATGATAATAATGTTTATGGTACACAATGTGTACTTGAGGTCATGGCCAAGTATAAGGTAAATAAGATCGTTTTCTCATCAACAGCAGCAACTTATGGGGAGCCAGAACAAGTTCCCATTACGGAAGATATGCAAACGAATCCCACAAGTCCTTATGGTGAAACAAAGTTAGCAATGGAAAACATGATCAAATGGACAGAAAAGCCACATGGGATTAAACATGTTTCATTAAGATACTTTAATGTAGCAGGAGCAACAAAATCTGGGGTCATCGGTGAGGATCATCAGCCGGAAACTCATTTAGTTCCAATTATTTTACAAGTAGCCCTTGGTCAAAGAGATTATATTACAATCTTTGGTGATGATTATGATACAGCAGATGGTACTTGTATCCGCGATTATGTTCATGTTGATGATTTAATTGATGCCCACTTGAAAGCTTTACATCATTTAAGACAAGGTGGGGAAAGTGACGTTTTTAATTTAGGGAGTAATAGTGGTTTCTCGGTTAAAGAAATGATTGAAGCCGCACGTGAAGTAACCGGTCACCCCATTCCAGAGCAAATTGGTGAGAGACGCCCAGGTGATCCGAGTACATTAATTGCTAGTTCAGATAAAGCAAAAAGGATTTTAGGATGGCAGCCGAACTATCCAAGTATTAAACAAATCATCGAAGATGCTTGGCATTGGCACAAGCACCATCCACATGGTTACGACGATAAAAATTAAGGAGTGAGTCAGGTGAGAGCAATTGACAAACATATCGAACAATTAATTGAGCAAGCGACATTAGAAGGCCTCATTGAAACGAGAGATATGATTTACGTTCGCAACCAAATCATTCATTTGTTAGGTCTTCAATCGATTCAAGTCACTTCAACTCATGGTGAAAAGCGTTCAATCCCAGATATTTTAGAGGACCTTGTGCAATATGCTATCGAAAACAAGGTTATTGAAAATGTATTTGATGAAAAAGAAATGTTTACGGCAAATGTGATGAACTGCTTTATACCAAGACCATCTGACGTTGAGCGACAGTTTTACGAAAAATATAATATTATCCCCAAATTGGCAACCGATTATTTTTATAAACTGAGTGAAACGAGTAATTATATTCAAACGAAACGAATTGCTCAAAATATCCATTTCAAAAAAGAGACGACTTACGGAGAACTCGATATAACGATCAATTTATCAAAACCTGAAAAAGACCCAGAGCAAATTCGAAGAGAACGTGAAATGAAAAAACAAGCGATCGATTATCCACCTTGTGTCCTCTGTGTTGAAAATGAAGGTTATGTCGGTCGAACAGGATATGCAGCACGGGCTAATCATCGCATGATTAAAATGAAAATAGCAGACGAAGCTTGGTATTTTCAATATTCTCCTTACGTTTATTACAATGAACATAGCATTTTATTATCAGAAGAACATCGGGACATGGTTATTAATCGAGATACATTTAAACGTCTCTTAGCTTTTGTCGAACAGTTTCCGCATTACTTTATCGGTTCAAATGCCGACTTACCCATTGTTGGTGGGTCGATTTTAAGTCATGATCATTATCAAGCAGGGAACTATAACTTTGCCATGGTGGAAGCAAAGGAAATTGAAACGATTCAACTCAGACGCTATCCAAACGTATCGGCAGCTATTTTACAATGGCCCCTATCGGTTATTCGTTTACGGAGTCAGCAATTAGAGGACTTAATCGAGGTGGCAGATGATATTTTTCAAGCATGGAAGGGTTATTCAGATGAAAGTGTCGGGATCTTATCACATACGGGTAATGAAAGACATAACACCGTAACACCGATAGCACGAAAGCGGAATAATGAGTATGAATTAGACATTGTCTTACGGAATAATCGGACGACAGCTGAAGCACCAGATGGTTTATTCCATCCACATCAAAATGTCCAACATATTAAAAAGGAAAATATCGGTCTCATTGAAGTGATGGGATTAGCTGTTTTGCCAGCTCGCTTAAAAGATGAGTTACAAGCAATTGAAGCAAGTTTACAAGGTAAAGAAACAAAGGTTGCTCCTTATCATCAACCATGGGTAAACCAACTAAAAGAGAGTTACGGTGTCCATAATGATGCAGCTCAAGCAAAAGAAATTGTTGAAGAGGAGTTAGCTAAAAAATTTGTTCGTGTTCTAGAAGATACTGGTGTCTTTAAGCAAACAGATGAAGGCATTGCAGCCTTCAAACGATTTATGAGTAAATGGCAATAAAATACCGGTATTGGGTTGACCCATCAACATGACGATTGTATACTTATATAAAATAGATAAGTTAAGATGAGTAGTAATTAAAAGATAAGTCCTTCATGGTCAACTTATCTTTTAATACTTAAATAAAAACTGGTATAATGATTGGTAATAGTAAAGTGTAAGATAGGGGTAATATAATGGAATTTGAAAAATTAAATCCAACAAGTTATGTGCCGTTATATCAACAGTTAAAAGAAATCATTATTAGGAAAATTGAACGTTCAGAGTGGAAGCCAGACGAAAAAATATATTCTGAAAATCAGCTCTTTGAAATGTATGATGTTAGCCGTAATACAGCGAAAAAGGCGATTGAAGACCTCGTTCAAGAAGGTGTTTTATATCGGATTCAAGGAAAAGGTACTTTTGTAAGTAGGCCAAAAATAGAACATTCCTTATCTGGTTTTTATAGCTTCAGCCAAGTGTTAAAGGAGAAAGGCCTAAATCCAAAGGACATCCTCTTAGATGTGACGGTTGAACGGGCATCACGAAAAGTGGCAGATGCGCTCAAGCTAGAAGAAGGAGAAGAAGTCGTTTTATTAAAACGTCTCCGCTGTGCAGATGATGAACCGATTATTTTAGAAACATCATATATGCCAAAAAGTAAGGTGTCACAACATGGAGCTTTAAATCAAGTTGGTGACATAGCACTCTACGATATTTTACGAAATGAATTTAATATTATCGTCATGTCGGCTAAAGAAACATTTGAACCAATTTTAATCCGTCGTGAAGAGAAGGAACATTTAGAAGTTGAAGCAGGATCACCTGCTCTATTATTAGAACGAATTGCTTACGATCAAACGAAAACGCCAATTGAATATTGTAAGTCGATTGTTCGTGGGGATCGTTGTAAGTTTTATACCGAACTCATTTAATAGGAGGTGCTAAAGAAGATGGGTTTAACAGTAGCGATTGATATTGGAGGGACTAAGATTGCTTCCGGTATTATAAATGATGAAAATGAGTGGCTAGTCACAGATAAACATGAAAGTGATACAGAGTCTGAAGAGGCTATGTTTCAAGCTCTCTTAAATAGCATTCATTTGATTATCGATAAAGCACAAGTCCAGCGCGACGACATTACTGAAATTGGAGTAACCGTTCCAGGGCAAATTAATGTAGAAGAAGGAATTGCTATTTATGCTAACAATTTACCTTGGCGTAATTTTGATTTAAAAGCAGCCTTAGAAGCGGAGTTTCCGAATCAAAAACTCGTGTTTGAACATGATGTCGTTGCAGCGGCTTACGGGGAATGGGCTATTCGTCAATTAAGTGATGAATTGTTTCTTTACAAAACAGTGAGTACAGGGATTTGTGCTAGTATTATTTATCGTGGTGAAGCGATTCGTGGTACAGGAACAGCAGGAGAAGTCGGTTTGATTCCGATGCAAGGAAGAGCTAGTTTAGAAGACCTTGCTTCAGGTCCGGCTATGGAACGTGCAGTTCAGGAGATTGATCCTAGCTTAAGTTTAAAAGATGCTTTTGACCGCTGGGAAAAAGGCGATACTCAATTAAATGAACTCTTCCAGGAGAAAGCATTAAATCTAGCAAGAGGGGTTTATACCTTATTATCCGTGTTTGATGCACATGTTTTATCGCTCGGTGGGGGCGTTTTAAATAATCAAAAGCAATTTTTTGACCTCATGATGGAAAAATTTCAAGCCTTATGTATCCATCCATTTCAAAAAGAATGGCATAAACGTATTGAAGGCAGTCATTTAGCAGGAAAATCAGGCCTCTATGGGGTCGCTATGAAAGCTAAACGGAATGAATGAAGCTCATTTTAAAAGATGTTACACTAGAAGCAAGTATTTTTTGTGAGCGGGTTGTTATGACAACCCGTTAATGGATAGATGGGAAGAAAAAAGTGGAGGGATCTTAAATGTTTGATTTAACATTAGAACAATTAAAAGAAAAACAAGCAGACGTAACGGTGTCAGAAATTTATCACCAACCATCTGTTTGGGAAGAATTAGCAGCAGACTTTTTTGCGCAAGAAGCAGACTACAAAGCATTTTTAAAAGCGATTTATGAGAAGCATGACCATGTCCGTGTCATTTTTTCAGGAGCAGGGACATCAGCCTTTATCGGGGACATTATTGCACCTGTTTTAAACAAACAACAATTAGCTAAGGTTCATTTTGAAGCCGTTGCAACAACAGATGCTGTCTCCAATCCAGAAGAATACTTTAATCCACATACACCGACAATTCTCGTTAACTTTGCACGCTCGGGAAATAGTCCAGAAAGTGTGGCAACGGTTGCCTTAGGACAGAAAATCGTCAAGGACTTTTACCAAATTAATATTACATGTAATAAAAACGGGAAACTGGCAGTCAACTCCAAAGATGATGACAAGGCTTTAACGCTTCTAATGCCAGACCGTTCAAATGATAAAGGGCTTGCCATGACGAGTAGCTTCTCCAGTATGATTATTGCCGCATATGGTTTATTTACTGACGGCTTACTGACGAAAGAAGTTGCACACAACTTATCAACAATTGGCCAAGAACTATTAGATAGAGTGAGTCAAGATATTTATGACGTTTTAACATTCGACTTTAACCGCCTTGTCTATTTAGGATCAGGTGCTTTAGCACAACTAGGACATGAAGCATCATTGAAAATGCTAGAGTTAACAGGTGGTCAAGTGATGGCAACTTATGAATCATCGTTAGGCTTCCGTCATGGACCGAAAGCAATGTTAACAGATCAATCATTAATCGT
>DATGTP010000023.1:0-3467 GCA_035301825.1 Pseudogracilibacillus sp.
ACCAGTTGAACCAGGTTGTTCACAACTCTCTATGGGTAACAGGTCACTTCCATTTAACTGTTGGAACATCTGTAGCATTAACATTCTTTGGAATAGCTTATTGGCTGATCCCACATTTATCAAAACGTGAATTAACACCGAAGATTAATAAACTCGGGATCATTCAAACAATCACTTGGACAGTTGGTATGTTGTTCATGTCTGGAGCAATGCATACTGTCGGCTTATTCGGATCACCAAGAAGAACATCTTTCTCTACTTATGGTGATAATGCCACAGCATTAGGCTGGAGTCCGTATCTTCTCTTGCTAGCTGTTGGCGGGATTCTATTAATTGTTGCTGTTGTCCTTATGGTCTATATCGCTTTCTACCTCATGTTTAAAGCACCTAAGGGACATACTGAATTCCCGATAGGAGAGCCTGAAGATAATGCTCCCAAAACTCCTATGTGGACGGAACGTTGGGGCTTATGGGTTATTCTAATGCTGGCTGTCGTAGCTATGGGATATGTCATTCCACTCGTCGACTTAATTATGAATGCCCCTCCAGGATCACCACCATTTAAGACTTGGTAAATAAACAAAAACGTAAGCACCTGGTTAGATACGTACAAGCTGGTGAAACCTGACGAGATTGATTTGCTAGACAAAATAAAAGAGGTTGGGACATAAGTATTTTAGTTAATGTAAAAGCGAACGTATTAAAGTATTTATCTTTTAATATACATTTTAAAATCAGCGTAGGAAAAATACGTAGACTCCTTGAAAAATCGCGATGAATCGCTGTCGAAGTATTCCTTGTCCAACAGGATGAAAAGCTTAGATGAGACCCCGCAGAGCGCCATGAATGATGGAAGGCTAAATTCGCGACGTCCTGTGGAGGCGCCTTCATGACCAACATCCTGCTGGCCCGAGGCTCATCAGCAAAGAAGAATGAACTGCAATTCTTCTCCCCCCGCGGAAAGCGAAGTATTTTTCCGAAGCGAATAACGCTCGCTTAAAATTGTTCGTCTTTTAATTACTAATACTTAGTTTTGTCCCATCCTCTTTACAAAAGTATAATCACAAAGACATAAAACGGGGAGTGATGAAGCATGGATGCTAAGTGGAGAAAGCGTGTAGCTATTACAATGGTGCTCGTCTTTGGAAGTTTGTTAGTTTATTTCGGCACGGATGGCTTAACTGCTTTTACTGTAGAAACTGCCCGATTAAATGAACTTATTGAAGAACAACCGACATTTCCGGACGTTACACTAGAAGATAGTGAAGAAAGAGTTTATTCCTTCTCGGAGTTTGACGATAAATACGTTCTTATAACATTTATATATACATCTTGTACTACAGTTTGCTTAGACCTTGAAATGAATATGGCCCAAGTGTATAACAAGGTGCCAGAAGAATTTATAGGTGAAGATATTTCCTTCCTTAGTATCAGTTTTGACCCCACAGTCGATGATCCGGAAACCCTAGATAAGTATAAAGGTTATTTTGATAGTGACGGGGAAACGTGGAGAATGGCTCGCATCCCTGATCAACAGGAGTTGGACAATTTACTAGATGAATTCGGTGTGATTGTGATACCTGACGGATATGGGGATTACGCTCATAATGCTGCATTTTATTTGGTTGATTCTAATGGAAAATTAGTCAATGTTATGGACTATCAAGATACAGATGGAGCTGCTGATGAAATTACACGGATTCTTGAGAGTAATAGGGGGAATCAATCATGAAACAATTTGTATATGGTTTAGTGTTATTTATATTTCTTATATTGCCCCCAGTTTCCAATTTAATGGAGTCTATTATGATCATTCATATGCATATGCAAATGCCTATGCTCGTTGTCGCAGGATTCTTAATGGCTAAACTTTTTCAGAAAAAGTTCCCACACTTTTTTGAGAAGTGGAACAAAGATGGTACACCGGGTATCTTATTGTTTGGGATTATTTGGTTATATTGGATGATTCCCCGTACAATGGATGAAGCCCTAGTTATGCACGGAATGGAAATATTTAAATTCATTAGTTTAACTTTTCTTGCTGGAGTACCACTACGAGATAGTTGGAAAAAACTTGGCGAGAGAGGGAAGAATATCGTCTTTTACAGCTTTATGATTGTGTCATTTGGAATGGGCTGGTTATACATCAAGTCTCCGGTTCAATTATGCAACAATTATCTTCTTGTTGAACAAATTACTTTAGGGTGGGGATTTTTAGCAATGGCTGTTTGTATGGCTATATTCCTAGTCTATATCGCTGTGACAGATCAATCAGAATACGATTGAACCTCTCATGATTAAACTCACGAGTACACTTGCTAGTTGATAAAACACATAACTATAAATCAACTATATCTTTGGTAAAGAAAAAGAGACAGTCCCAGACGACTATCTCTTTTTGAGGTTAAAAAATTTATTTGGCTTCCAATACTTCTTTAATATGATTAAGTGCCCAGTCCAAATCATCTTTTTCAATAATTAAAGGTGGAGCAAAGCGAATCACATTTTCATGTGTCTCTTTACATAATAACCCTTTTTCTTTTAAACCTTCACAATACGGACGAGCAGGCTCGGTCAATTCCACGCCAATAAACAGTCCTTTTCCACGAACTTCTTTGATAATTGGATTGTTAATTTTTTGCAGCTCATCCATCATATAATTACCAAGCTCAATGGAGCGGTCCGCTAAGTTTTCTTCAATTAAAACATCAAGTGATGCAATAGAAACGGCACAAGCAAGTGGGTTTCCACCGAATGTCGATCCGTGTGATCCAGGATTAAATACCCCAAGAATCTCTTTATTTGCTACAACACAGGAAATAGGGAAGACGCCACCGCCTAGAGCTTTTCCTAAAATGATAATATCTGGTGAAACATTTTCCCATTCATTGGCTAGCATTTTTCCGGTACGTGCTAAACCAGCTTGAATTTCATCTGCTATGTAAAGCACATTATTCTCTTTACAGAGGTCGTAAGCTTCTTTTAAAAATCCTTCTGGTGGGACGACGATTCCTGCCTCACCCTGGATGGGCTCAAATAAAAATCCGGCAGTATTTTTATTAATTGCTTCTTTTAATGCATCAATATCACCGTAAGGGATTACTTTAATTCCGGGAAGCATTGGGCCGTAGCCTCGCTTATATTCTTCTTCGGATGATAATGAAACCGCTGTCATTGTACGCCCGTGAAAATTACCTTCACAAGCGATGATCTCTGCTTTATTATCTTCTACACCTTTTACATCATATGCCCAGCGCCTAGCTGCTTTAATGGCAGTTTCCACAGCTTCAGCACCCGTGTTCATTGGTAATGCCATATCTTTGTTAGTTAATTTACATATTTTCTCGTACCACGGTCCTAATTGATCGTTATGAAAAGCACGAGATGTTAAGGTAACTTTGTCAGCTTGATCCTTAAGTGCTTGAATAATTTTAGGATGACGATGACCTTGATTCACTGCGGAGTAA
>DATGTP010000024.1:0-5157 GCA_035301825.1 Pseudogracilibacillus sp.
TCATTTGGTCCGCCGATAAATCATCTGGCAACTCTACATATAAGTAGCCACCATCATCACCTTGTTCAACGATAGGTGTATATTCACCAACTTCAAACAAAGCATTCACCGCACCAAAGGTAATAGCCGAAACACCAGCACAAACTAAATCAAATCCATATGGACCACTTTCAGCATGGCCAGACACTTCAATAGCTATATATTCATTATCTTGTTTCGTAGTCATTACTTTAATCATCATTGCTCACCAAATTATAAGCTGATTTTTCCAACAACTAATTTCGTGTAGGGTTGACGATGACCTTGTTTACGACTGTAGTTCTTCTTCGGCTTATACTTGAAAATCGTAATTTTCTTTTGTTTACCTTGTTTCGCTACTTTCGCTTCAACAGTTGCACCTTCAACAAATGGAGCACCAACTTTCACATCGTCTCCACCAACAAATAAAACTTTATCAAAAGTAATTGTTTCATCAACATCTACGCCTAATTTCTCCACGTAAATCTCTTGACCTTCTGTTACTTTGATTTGTTTACCACCTGTTTCAATAATTGCGTACATTCTTTGCACCTCCTAATTTACTCAGACTCGCCATAAAGGTGTTACAATAATTGTAACTTTAATTACCTTTTCTGTGCGGTTGTAGCAACTGGTGCTACATTTGCATAACAAAGAAATAATAGCATAGTTGGAGAGGCCTTGTCAACATATTCTCATTTATTATTAAAATAAGTATCCATCACTTCATTCTCTGTTATAAGATAATGACGACCTTCCACTGGAACAATAAAGATTGTGCGTTTATTACGTTTAATCAACTTAATCAATTTTTCGAAACGATCATTTCGAACATGTTTAAATACCATCTTATAATTTACATTACTATTTCGCCGTTTAAACAAGTCGTATGTAAAGTGTTCCATCATATATTGAAGATGTTTTATGTTGAGATGGAGAAATGACAAAATAATTAAGACAAATAAAAGAGGTATCATTTGCTTAATCAAGAGCGTTATACCTAGCATGATTACTATACATATAGAAATCATATAGACGACTTTTCTAGCATAATAAATTGGGAGAAAATGTTCGAACATAAGCAAGATCATCCGTCCCCCGTCCAAAGGATAAATAGGAAGTAAATTAAAAATCAATATGATCATATTGTAAAACAAGATCATTTGAATTAAGTCACTTTCATAAATCGGATACATGGCTATAGAAATACTATATATAAGAGTATGGACAAAAGGCCCTGCAATCACTACAAACCACTCTTCATACATATCTCGATTTGCCTCTTCCTCATATTGTATTGAACCACCAAAAATGGATAATCTAAATTCATCTACCTTCCAATTGCAGATTCTCATTGCCATAAGGTGTCCGAGTTCATGTAATATAATAATGACCAAGCAAATTATCATTTCTAATAAAAATCCTAATAAAAATGCGCCTGTAACATACAGTAAAAATAAATAATCAATTTTAATTTTCATCTATTTGCTTTATATAAGAATCCATTTGTATTTGCTTTAAATTATCCATAATGATAATGTCCTGATAATTTACATCATCAAACGAGGTTGAGCTTGCAATAATGTCCCCTTTGTTAATAAATTCATATAAATGAACATTGGCTTGATCAATATTTTTATATATTGCCTTTGTTTCATCAGGATGCTGAATGATAATCGATTTATCATGTTGCCCATTCTGTCCAACAAATAAAACGACACCACCATTTATCGCTTCAATCAAACGAGACTGGTCTGCTTGAGCAGTAGCCAATAAGGCTTCTTGCTTATCAGGTCCTTTAAACATAAAAGGAATACCAACTTTTGAGTCATATACTTGATGAATTTTAGCAAAAGGTAAATCTTCATATAAGATATGGTACAAGAAATGATCTGTACTAGGTAATTTGAATAAAGATAAAAACATAATGAGTACAAAAACGACTGTCGCTAACCACACGCGAAAAGCAAACTTCTTTTTTCTATAAACATTCTTCTTCATCTTACCCCTCCCTACATACCATATATGCATGATTAGAGGTAAATATGAAAAAACGTTTAAAGCTAAATAAAAGCTTCAAACGTTTTAAAAATCACTAATATATTGTTTTCGTAACTTTAATAGTGTTTTAGTAACAAGTGGATACAAGATTAATAAAAAAATCAAATTCGCGATCAATGTTGGCAAAAAGCGATCGATGACTATAGATTGAACCGGATTATTGATTGAATCTGCAAGTGTATAAGCAGCTACAATAATCACCTCGGTAACCATAAGCCCAATAACCGTCATTAAAATGGTTAATAATAAATTTTCGATTAACAATCGCTTTAAAAGATGCACAACAAATATACCGACAGCATATGAAAACATGTAGACACCTAACAAGTCTGTATATACGATATCAATTAACAAGCCGAATACAGCAGCATAAATCACTGCATTCACTGTATCATATGAATCGTAAAATATAGACAATAAAGCCAGGGCTATAAAGACCCAATGTGGCACAATTAAATAACTTGAAGTCAATAATCTTTCAGGTAAAAGACCAATTGCTACGCCTTCTAAAACGACTAATAAAAATAGAATGAGCGGAATAAATAATCGTTTCATTTATTCATCACTTCCATCTTCATCGGTCTCTAGCAAGCGGTCAACAACTATCACCTGATTGATTTCTGACATATTTGCTGCTGGTTCGACTAAAGCAATTTTAGTCAATCCATATTCATCTGGATTAACTTCCTTGATTTTACCAATGGGCAAGCCTGAAGGATAAAGACCTCCTGTATTAGATGAAACGACGAGCTCGCCTTCTTTTAGTTTTCCGCCAGAATCTTCTATAATTCGAAAAATTAGCGCTTTTTCTTTAGCATCATATCCTTCAATTAAACCAAACACATTCCCGCCCTTTTTACGAGAGACCGTTGCCGAAATTTGATTTAACTGGTCAAAACCGGTGATGAGCTGAACAGTCGATGTGACATTTGAGACAGATTGCACTTTACCAATCATCCCATCAACCGTAATAACCGCCATATTTTGTTTGACTCCATGTTTTGTTCCGCGATTAATCGTAACAAACTCTAACCATCTTTCTGGAGAACGCGATATGACATTCCCATTAATCGGATTATAATCACGTGCTGAGTCTTCTAATTCAACCATACGACGTAATTCCTTATTTTCCTTTTCAAGTTCTTGCAATTCATAAATTAATGTTTTATTTTCAGCTAATTCTTTTCGTAACACCTTGTTTTCATTATACGTATTTTTAAGCTCTGAAATATTCGAGAAAAATTGCGAGACATACTCAATTGGAACGTTAAATACATTTTGCACGCTCCCAACTGTATCTGAAACTATTTTTTCCGGTAATGATTTATTTCCTTTATTTAAAGCTGAATAGCCTAAAAAAACGACTAAAACAATAACACCGATTAATAAAACAAATATAGACTTTCTACGAAAAAAGTTCATCCCGACACCTACTTCAACTAATCTAGCGTGACACGTGAAGCAACATGTGGATGTGTTTTAAAGTGGTCAATATACTTTAACGACTCTCCAGTTCCTACAGCAACACTCGTTAACGGATCTTCTGTAATAAATACTGGAATATCAGTTTCCTCACTAATCACTTTATCAATGTTCTTTAATAAAGCGCCCCCACCTGTTAAAACAATTCCACGGTTCATAACGTCAGCTGACAATTCAGGTGGTGTTTTTTCTAAAGTCTGCTTAACAGCTGCTACAATTTTTTCAACGGATTCTTGTAAGGCACTTGCGATTTCTTTACTATTGATTGATATCGTTTCAGGTAAACCTGTTAACAGGTTACGACCGCGAATATCCATTTCAACTTGTTCTGTATCTTCAGATGCAGAACCAATTTCAATTTTTATTTCTTCCGCAGTACGCTCACCA
Source organism: Pseudogracilibacillus sp. (assembly GCA_035301825.1). GTDB lineage: Bacteria > Bacillota > Bacilli > Bacillales > Amphibacillaceae > Pseudogracilibacillus. The sequence continues at coordinate 3,949 of DATGTP010000024.1, forward strand.
ATCATTAAATTATATTTTTTACGAATATAATCAGTAATTCGCTCGTCAAAGTTATTTCCTGCTACAGGAATTGATTTACTCGTTACAATACCTCCAAGTGAAATAACAGCAACTTCCGTTGTTCCACCACCAATATCTACAATCATACTACCAGTCGGCTCCCAAACAGGCAAGCCTGCACCTATTGCAGCTGCAAATGGTTCGGCAATCGGATATGCTTCTTTAGCACCTGCTAATTTTGTTGCATCGATAACCGCTCTTTCTTCAACCTTTGTAATGCCTGATGGTACACATACAACTACATTTGGTTTTGTTCCTCTTATTTTTGCATTTTCTTTTGCTTTTTTAATATAATACTTCATCATTGTAGCTGTTGTATCATAGTCAGCAATGACACCATCTTTCATCGGTAATACAACTTGAATATTACCTGGTGTACGTCCTATCATATTTCTTGCATTACTTCCTACTGCTGCAATATCTTGTGTATCACGATTAACAGCAACAACTGATGGTTCACTTAATACGACACCTTTTCCATTTAAAAATACTAATGTATTTGCAGTTCCTAAATCTATACCTAAATCTTGATTGAATTTAAATAAAGCCAAAGTAAACTTCCTTTCTAATTTGCGAATATTTCTTTTCATTGTTAGTGGTTGCTCATTATGGACAACCTTCTTTCTATTATACGAGAAGTACCGACAAATTAACAGAATAAATTCGCTAAAAAAGATTACAATTTCATGTCTGATACATTACAATTTATTTTAACAATATATTCTTAATTTTCATACCATCATTCTTGGAAATAATACTTTAGCTTTATATGGTCACATATAACCTTTTTCTTTTAAAGAAACATAGGAATGACTGCCAATAATTAAATGATCTAACAATTCAATTCCGACTATTTTCCCTGCTTCAACTAATCGCCTTGTCACTTGAATGTCTTCCTTTGAAGGCGTGGGGTCTCCTGATGGATGATTGTGGGCACAGATGACTGCTGCAGCCGAACGCTTCACCGCTTCCCTAAATATTTCTCTAGGATGGACAATACTAGAATTTAGAGATCCAATAAATATTGTCTGTCTGTGAATAATTTGATTTTTCGTATTCAAAAACATGGCCACTAAATGTTCTTGGTTTAAGTGACGCATTTCTTCCATCACATAATCAGCCCCATCAGACGGTGATTTGATTGTCACG
>DATGTP010000025.1:0-10923 GCA_035301825.1 Pseudogracilibacillus sp.
TCAGCCGCACTTTTTACAGAGCGTGCAATTGCTTGAACTTGCCTTTCATTACTCCCTTGACAAATAACAAATACATCAGCGATAGGTGTAACATCCAACATATCTAAAGCTACAATATTATCTGCTTTTCGATCGTCACATGCTTGTACAACTATCTCTAATAAATTATTTTCTTCACTCATCACTTTCACCTCTTATTAAACTCTTGTAATATTCAAATGCATCTTTTGTACTTGGATGAATAATGGCCTTTTTTTCGTTTAAATACTGAATCGTCAACTTCAATGATTCATACACCGCTTCATCTAAGTTCTGATATGCTAGCTTTCTAACATGAGAAACACCTGGAAAGGATCGTGCTGGCTCTATATAATCAGCTATAAAAACGATTTGTTCAACCAAAGACATTTTTGCACGACCTGTCGTATGGTAATAGATAGCCTTGTAAATATCTAAATTTCCTATCTTCATCTCTTGTTTAAGGAATTCAGCTGCAACAGGACCATGCCACAATTCAGCATGATATTGGAGCAAGGATTCTGGTAGGCCGTAATGTATCAGAAGTTGTTTTAGTTCTTCTTTTGACGTATTTTTATAATAATCATGAAATAAAGCAGCTATCATCACTTCTTCTTGATCTGCCTCATATTTTTCAGCTAATGCCGTCGCTTCTTCATATACACGAATTGTATGTTCGTATCTTGACTTGTTTAACTTGGCTTTTAAACGGCTTTTTATATCTTCAACTTCCATACAATTTATTCTCCTTAATATATTGGTAAACATTTTCAGTCATAAAATATTGTACAGGTTCTTGATTTTTAATTTTTTCACGAATCATCGAAGAAGATAAATCCAGTTGGGGGACATTCACCTGAATGACACCTTCAGCTTCTTCTGAATAACCTGGTCTACCTACCCCAATAAAAGTGATAAGCTTCTGTAAGGATTCAATTTGATGCCATTTAGGTAAGTATTCAACCATATCAGCACCAATAATAAAATAAAATTCATATCTTGGATATATTGACTTCAATTCTTTTATTGTATGAATGGTATAAGACTTTTCCTCTTTTTCAACTTCAATTGTATGAATTGAAAAAAAGCGATTACTTTCAGTCGCCTTTTTCAACATGTTCACACGATGCTGTTTATCAGTGCTTGCTTCTTTTTTATGTGGTGGTATATTCGTTGGAATAAACCATATTTCATCTAATTGCATTTGATAACGAACTTCCTCTGCAATGATTAAATGACCTAAATGTGGCGGATCAAATGTACCACCTAAAATACCTATCTTTTTCATCTTATAAGCTTCTTATGAAGGTAAAACAATTGTCTTATGTTCAATTGATTCTTTATACAAGACAATTGTGTTCCCTATTACTTGTACTAATTGAGCATTCAGTTGCTCTACAAGTTGCTCAGCGATATCATTTTTATCTTCCAAACAATTTTGTAAAACACTTATCTTAATTAATTCTCTTTTTTCTAATAGGTCATTTAATTGAGCAATCATATTATCATTTACACCTGACTTTCCTACTTGAAACATTGGTTGTACATGATGTGCTTTTGAACGTAAAAATCTTTTTTGCTTTCCAGTTAATGTCATGTTTTTCATCCTTTTAATATTTTTTCTAGTTTTTCTATTAAGGGCTTGGCATTTGGTCGTTTTCCAGTCCAAATCTCAAATGCGTACTGTGCCTGATAAAGTAACATTGTATGTCCATAATGAATACGAACACCTTGTTTTTTTGCTTGACTTAAAAAATGGGTCTCAATAGGTTGATAAACAATATCGCTTACAAGGACATCTTCTTTTAATTGTGGGAGTTGAACAATTGACTCTCCCTCATTTGGCGTCATACCGACAGATGATGTTTGAACGATAATGTCTGCTTCTTCTAAATGACTTATCACATCGTTTAAGTGACTTGCAATATCATTTCTTCGATTTGAATGTATAATGTCTTGAGCTTTTTCAATTGTTCGATTAGCGATTACAATTTGCTTTGGGTTTTCTTTGGTAAAAGCTGCATAAATCCCTTTAGCTGCTCCACCCGCACCAAGTATAACAATTTTTTTATCTTCTAAACTGACCATATCTTCATAAGCGTCCTGAAGCGCTCGTACAAAGCCAATGCCATCTGTGTTATAACCAATCCATTTATTATCTTTCACTAAAACAGTATTAACAGCACCAATTTGCTTTGCAATTGGATCTACTTCATCCAAATAGTTCATCATATCTTCTTTATAAGGCACTGTAATATTAAAACCATTTAAATTTGCTTCTTTTAATGTAAGAATGTCTTCACTTAAATCTTGAATCTCATTTAATTCATAAGTGCCTGTAAGATCAGTGTCCTTTAAAAATTGTTCATGAATCCAAGGTGATAACGAATGTTTGACAGGATAACCGATTAATTTAAATTGATAATTCATTTCTATTCTCCTTATTGAAAAGATCTACGAATAGATGGTGCTATACCTTTTGGACTGTGAACTTCAACCGTCACATCACCATCAATTACCGTAATCCAACCTAAACCTGGCAATACAATATCTGTATATCCTTCTTCAATTTTAAACGTCGACTTCGTTAATGTCGGTAAAACCTTTAATGTCTCCTCATCTGGTGGACTCAATAATTTACCTAGATGATTATCATATAACTCATCTGCATTTTCTAATTTTGTTCGATGAATATGTAATCGATTTGAAAAATAACAGACAAAAGGTTGTTTCTCCCCACGAATAAAGTCAAAACGAGCAAGTCCACCAAAGTATAATGTTTGTCCATTATCTAGTTGATAATTTCTCGCCTTAACTTCACTTGTTGGCGTAATTAACTTAAGATCTGCATCCGATACGTAATGTGCCATTTGTTCTTCATTAATTACACCTGGTGTGTCGACTAAAGCACTTTGATCATCCAATGGAATTTCGATAAATCCTAAAGTTGTACCTGGATAATAAGATGTCGTTATAGCTTGCTTAATCCCGGTCGCATTATGAACAATATGATTTATAAATGTCGATTTTCCAACATTAGTTACACCAACTACATATATATCTTTTCCTTTTCTTTGTTTATCCATTTCTATTTGTAACTGATTAAAGTTTGTACCACTTTTCGCTGAAATAAGAAATACATCGACAACTTTAATTCCCGCTTCTTTTGCTAAATGAAATAACCAATTTTTCAATTTATGATGGTTTGATGATTTTGGTAATAAATCTACCTTGTTCGCAACTAATAAGACTGGGTTATCCCCAACTAATCGTGGTAAGCTGCTAAGAAGCGTGCCATTAACGTCAAACAAATCTATTAAGTGAATGATCAGTCCATCAGTATTTCGAATAGAACCAATCATCTTTAAAAATTCATCATCCTCTATTGAAACAGCTGTGTTTTTATTATAATGGCGCATTTGAAAACATCTTTTACATAATAGTTCTTCGTGTTTTAGTGCACTTTTAGGAGCATAACCTAAAGCATTTTCATTCTCTGTTTGTATTTTCACACCACAGCCGCCACAATACAATGTATCATTCATTATTTACATCTCTCCTTACTAACTTTCCTTTACGGTAAAAATGATTCAATATACGTCGTTCCATTTTCCGATTAAATTGAGTGATCTTTGCATCAGACTCAACGATAGGTACAACTAATATCGTATCAATGCCCGCTCGATTCCCACCAAGTATGTCTGTTAACAATTGATCACCAATCACGACAACGTCTTCTTTATTTAAATCTAATATATCAATCGCTTTTTTAAAGCCACGTTTCAAAGGTTTCCTTGCATAATAGACATAAGGTGTGTCTAACGGTTCAGCAAAGATTGTGACACGTTCTTTATTATTATTTGAAAATATAATGACTTTAATATCATGATCTTTCATCTTTTGTAGCCAATCTTTCACTTCAGGTGTTGCTTCATTGACATTCCATGGTACTAGTGTATTATCTAAATCAATAATAACCCCTTTTTTGCCCTCTTTTTTCAAAATTTCAGGCGTTATTGCTAAAAAATCATTCACATGTTTTGTTGGTAAAAATAAATTTAACAAAACCTCACCTCTAATTCACTATTCTTTTTATTCATCATAATACATTGTGACACGGTTTGTATATTAAACATCATTCAAAATAAGCCTAATTAATCGTTCGACATTTTCATACATCATTTTTCCTTGTTAATAAGTCATTTATTTATAAATGAAGTCATACCAATATATTCCAGTTCCCATCCACAGATTGACCACAGTTTATGCACATTTTTCCACTGTAAATGATGAGTTGTTATCCTAACATAAACATGATAACTTGTACATACTAAGATGCTACAGGAGGTTAATGTATGCATAAATTGCCTAATGATTTACTAATTGAAACGTATATTAAAGCGAAACAGTTAAATTTACCTAACGATTTCATTGCCCTCATTCAGACTGAACTGATTAAGCGTAATATTCCTTTTTGAATGATGACACAATTATATCACATCCTATTTGCCTATAACGCTTTATTTTTCAGTGGTAACGCTTTATAATTAACATAATATACAGATTGAAAATAGAATGGAGAATTAAAATGATCTATGCAGTATTTGCACCTTTGTTATTCGCACTCTTATTATTACTAGTGCATAAGTTAATCGATAAGTTCCATATAGGATACATTGTCGTTTTAATTCCTTTATCTATCTTTGCATATTTTGTAAGGTTTGTTGGAAGTCATTTTGAACCAATTAAACAAACAACTAATTGGATTCCTTCCTTAAACATAAACTTTACATTTTATTTAGATGGATTAAGTTTACTCTTTGTTTTATTAATTAGTGGGATTGGTACATTAGTTGTATTTTATTCCATTTTTTATTTGACGAAACAGGAGAAACTCACTCACTTTTACATATTTTTACTCTTATTTATGACAGCCATGCTCGGAACTGTTCTATCAGATAACGTATTTGTTTTATATACGTTTTGGGAATTTACCTCGATTTCATCGTTCCTACTCATTGGATTTTGGCACTATAAAGAACGTTCACGATATGGTGCACTCAAGTCAATGTTAATCACAGTATTTGGAGGACTTAGTTTATTCGGTGGTTTTATCGTATTATCATCACTTGCTGGTACGACGAGCATTCGTGGAATGATTGATCAAATTGATACGATAGCTAACAGCCCATATTTCACTTTAAGTTTAATTTTTATCGTATTAGGGGCTTTTACCAAGTCAGCTCAATTTCCTTTCCATATATGGTTACCTGATGCGATGGAAGCACCGACACCAGTTAGTGCTTATTTACACTCAGCTACAATGGTTAAAGCAGGTATTTATTTAATTGCTCGTTTCTTTCCTATTTTATCGGAAACAAGTAGTTACTTTATCATTGTTACGACATTTGGACTTGTCACCTTATGTTGGGGATCATTTATGGCTGTACGTCAGACCGACTTAAAAGCTATTTTAGCTTATTCTACCATTAGTCAACTTGGTATGATTATGGCTATGTTAGGTTTTGGAACAGAATTAGCGATATTTGCCGCTGTTTTCCATATTTTAAACCATGCAACTTTTAAAGGGAGTTTATTTATGGTGGCAGGTATTGTTGATTTACAAACAGGAACCCGTGACATACGTAAACTCGGACAGTTATATCACTTCTTACCAATTAGTGCGACACTAGCTTTATTTGGAACATTCTCAATGGCTGGTGTGCCCTTACCAATTTTAAATGGTTTCTATAGTAAAGAGTTATTTTTGGAAAGTACGTTAAACATTCCATTTGCAAATGATTTATTTGCAACAATGATTCCAATAGCAGTTGTTTTAGGAAGTATTTTTACTTTCGTTTATTCCATGTATCTATTCTTTGGTGTCTTTGTTCGCAAAGCTGATACATCCCAATTACCAAAGCAGCCGAAAGAAGCACCTATTGGTATGGTCATTGCTCCTTCAATTTTAGTCTTTGGTGTCATTATAATCGGCCTTATGCCCAATATGTTTAATGACTCATTTTTAGTCCATGCAGCTTCAAGTATCTTACCTGGTGCCCATGTTGAGTCAATAAGTTTTTGGCACGGCTTCAATACACCATTCATCATGACTTTAGTCGTTATTGGAATGGGTATTCTATTAACGCTTACGCGTAAATATTGGAGTCCAGTTTACAATGTTATTCCAGGCCAATTAAGTTTTAATCGTGTATATGATGCATCATTACACACACTAAATGAAGGTTCTAAAAAAGTTACAAATAGTTATATGACAGGATCACCAAGAACATATATATCGATTATTTTAGGCGCTACATTTATGTTAACTTTTTATTTCATGTTTAAAACGAATGGATTTAAAGTCGACTTTTCAGACTTAGCTGAAATAACAGTCTTAGAAATTGTTGTCGTTATTGCAATTGTTACATCAGCAGTTGGAACTATTTTTGCTAAACGAAAAGTAATGGCTATTTTAATTTTAGGTATTACAGGATATAGTATTGCTATTCTATTTGTTATCTATCGAGCACCAGATTTAGCTTTAACACAGCTCGTAATCGAAACCATCTCTTTAGTGTTATTCTTGCTTTGTTTCTATCATTTTCCTGAACTTGGGAAGCGTAATGAAACGAAAGGAAATATAGCAAGTAATTTATTCATTTCAATCGGTTTTGGTTTAATGATGACAATACTTGGTATTTCAGCATTTAGTAGTAATGCCTTTGAAAAAATTTCCGAATACTTTATTGAAACATCACTACCAATCGGTGGTGGGAATAATATCGTTAACGTTATATTAGTTGATATGCGTGGGATCGATACATTATTTGAAATCACTGTACTTGGTATTGCAGGCTTAGCTGTTTTTGCCCTCATCAAGCTACGTAAAGATAAGGAGGCAAAATAATGGAGTTTATCATTTGTATTTTAGCCGGTATTCTATTCGGTACAGGTGTCTATAATATTTTACAAAAAAAATTATTACGAATTGTTATTGGTACTGGATTAATTTCTCATGGTGCACACTTATTTATTTTAACAATGGGGAAATTAAAAAGAGGTCAACCTCCGATTATTCAGGAAGGGATTACAAAATATACGGACCCTCTTCCCCACGCCTTAATCTTAACGTCGATCGTTATTAGTTTCGGAGTGACTGCAGTTGTCTTAGTACTGGCCTACAGGACAGCCAATGAAAATGAAACAGATAATATGGAACTATTGCGAGGTACAAACGATGAATAATTTAGCTGTATTACCAATTATATTACCGTTAATTGCAGGGTTTATTATTGCTTTTACAAATAAAAAGCCTACTGTTAGTCGGTTTTTATCAAAGATATTTATCGTCATAAATTTAATGTCAGTCATTTATATCACTTACATTATTTTTAATGGCAATCCGATTATTTTAGAAACAGGGAGTTGGGAAGCACCTTATGGGATCATATTTGTTGCTGACTCCTTATCAATCGTACTCGTTTTAACAACGAACATTCTAGCTTTAGCTTGTATTTTTATTGCACCCTATCTCGTCTCTGAGAGGAAAGAAAAGTTTTATTTCTATACTTTCATCTTCTTTTTAATTAGTGGTGTTTCTGGTGCATTTTTAACAGGTGACTTATTCAACTTATTCGTTTTCTTTGAAGTACTCTTAATGGCTTCTTATGGGTTGATCGTTTTAGGTGGAGATAAGAAACAATTACGTGAATCCTTAAAGTACGTCTTAATTAACTTATTCTCTTCTGTTGTTTTTGTAACAACAGTAGCCTTCTTATATGCTGTTGTTGGAACTGTGAACATGGCACACATCGCTGAACGTGTCCATGAAGTCGAACAACAAGGCGTTCTAACAGCAATTGGAATTGTCCTGTTCTTTGTTTTTGCAACAAAGGCGGCTCTTTTCCCGCTTTACTATTGGATGCCAAAATCATATGTTGTGCCTAATCCGGTTGTTTCAGCTTTATTTGGAGCCTTATTGACCAAGGTTGGTATTTATTCAATCATTCGAGTGTTTACACTCATATTTGTTTTTGAGTCTGATTTAATTCGAACATTCTTTTTGATCATTGCGGCTCTATCAATGTTATTTGGAGTAATCGGTGCGATCTCTACAAATAATGTTAAATTAATTATTGCTTATAACGTTATCCCATCAATTGGTTTTATATTATTTGGTTTAGCTATATTTAACCAAACTGCCTTAAGTGGTTCAGTTTATTATTTAGTCCATGACATGGTTATAAAAGCAGCCTTATTTTTAATTGTTGGTGTATTAACTTATCTAGCTGGTACATCTGATTTAAGAAAAATGGGTGGTTTACTACATATTTATCCGGGACTTGGTTGGATGCTATTTATTGCAATTTTTGTTTTAGCTGGTATCCCACCTTTTAGTGGCTTTATTGGAAAACTATTATTATTAAAAGGTTCTTTTGAAGCAGAACATATCCCAGTATTAATTATTGCGCTCATTAGTAGCTTACTTATTTTATATTCTGTTATGCGCATATTCATCCAAGCTTTTTGGGGAGAAAAGCCTGTTATCCAAAAGAAAGCAAGCTTTGGAATGTATGTGCCTATAATCTTCTTATTGTCAATATCAGTCATACTAGGTATACAAGCTGAGTTCTTTAATACTCACATACAAGAAGTGGCACAGTATTTACTTGATCCGGAAATATATATAAAACTAGTGTTAAAGGAGTGATCGTATGACTTTTCAAATCGTGATTAATCTCATCATTTCAGGACTTTGGATGTTTCTAAGTGAAAGTTATACTTTAGGATCATTCCTCTTTGGATACTTATTAGGTGCAGGATTATTATTGTTATTAAATCGATTTTTTACCGGACCATTTTACTTACAACGAATTTATCGCTTATTAATTCTATTCATTATATTTATTCGTGAATTAATTTTATCTAATTTGGAAATTGTAAAATACGTTTATAAAAAAGATTTGAATATCGAACCAGGTATTTTTGCAATGCCAATTGAAGTTGAAAAAGATTGGGAAATAACCTTACTAGCAAATTTGATTACATTAACGCCTGGTACATTAACAGTCGCCATTTCCGACGATCAAAAACAACTATTTATTCACGCATTAGATATTGATACGAAAGAAGAATCGATAAACGATATTAAAAATACGTTTGAAAAAGCGATTATGGAGGTTACAAAATGAATGAAGTATTACAAGTAGCAGAAAAAATATTAACCATTACTACTTCAATCTGTATGATTGGAATTGCCATATCGCTTATTTTGTTAATTTATCGTGTAATGGTCGGACCGACTAACCCAGATCGAGCAACAGCACTTGATGTAATCGGAGTATGTTTAATGGCAATCGCAGCATTAATGGCTATTATATTAGTAACGACGAAATTAAATGATGTCATATTGTTAATTGCTATCCTATCCTTTATTGGAACCTTAGCTTTAGCAAAATATATAGAAACGGGTGTTATCATTGATCGAAACGATGATTGACGCAATTATGCATATTGTCATTAGCTGCTTACTGTTACTTGGAACATTCTTTATCTTTTCGAGTGCAGTAGGAATTAACCGATTTCCTGGGGTATTTACACGATTACACGCTGCAACTAAAGCTCCAACGTTAGGAATAATTAGTATTTTAATTGGAGCCTTCTTATACTTATTTGGAACTCAACATATTGTAAGTGGAAAGCTATTATTAGCTATATTATTCATCTTCTTATCATCGCCTGTCGCTGGTCACATGCTATCAAGAGCGGCACATAAAAGTGGAATTAAACCATATTTAAGACATCGTAAAGATGAGTATGAAGAATATATTAACAAGAAGGAAGATCGCTAAAATGAATTAGCGATCTTTTTTTGTCACTTTTTATCTAATAGGTACATATGTTAATGATGAGGAGTGATAATCATGTTCAGTATATTTACATTCATGTCATTGATGGCCAAAAAGCTTCTGTTTATGACAGGTTGCCTTAAAAACAATCATTTTCCGCAACCATTGTCAAAGACAAATGAAAGCTATTATATTAAAAAACATTTAGAAGGTTGTCTTGATGCAAGAGCTAAGTTAATCGAACATAACCTTAGATTAGTCGCTCATATCGCCAAAAAGTATGACGTAGACCATTTACATAGAGAAGACTTAATATCGATTGGTACGGTTGGTTTAATAAAAGGAGTAGATAGTTATCAATTGTCAAAAGGCAATAAATTATCAACATACATTGCTAGATGCATTGATAACGAAATCTTAATGTTTTTAAGATCATTAAAAAAATCGAATAAAGATATCTCCTTATATTCCCCTATTGGTCATGATCAAGAAGGTAATGAAATTACCCTCAATGATGTCATTAAAAATAAAGATATTCCAATTGAAGATTGGCTCAATATGAAATCCAATCGAAAGATCATCCAAAAGCTACTTTTAACATTGAATGAACGTGAACGATTTATTATTGAACATCGCTTTCATTTAAATAATAAAGAAAGACTGACCCAAAAAGAAATTGCACAACATTTTCAAATCTCACGTTCTTATGTTTCTCGTATTGAAAAAAAGGCTTTGATAACATTATTAAGAAGATATAATAAAAAAAACACCCCTTAAGTTAGCCTTTCGTCTAACTTAAGGGGTGACCATGACATGTAGTGCATATTTATCTATTCTCTTGATATTGAATGTATTTTAATATCATGTCGGTTGAATTTTTAGCAGCAACTTGAATAAATTCTTCAAAAGAAAGAGATGATTCAACGCCTGCAATGTCTGATAAAGCTCGCATCACAATGAATGGTACCTCATACTGATAGCATACTTGGGCAATTGCGGCTGCTTCCATTTCTGCCGCAATCATATCAGGGAAGCCTTCTCTGACAGCTTTTAC
>DATGTP010000026.1:0-20989 GCA_035301825.1 Pseudogracilibacillus sp.
GAAGAGAGAAGGTTAAGAGATGAAATATATTGATTGGGACAAACAATATGTAAATCAAATCGTTAATTTATGGAACAAAGAAATTGGTACTGACTTTCCAATGCGAGAAGCTTTATTCCTCCAAAATAGCTTTGATGATAAAAATGTTAGTTACGAAGCATCGAAGCTCGTTTTAAATAAAGAGGAAAAAGTTGTTGCCTTTATTGTTGTGAAAGATTATCAAGAAAAAGAAATTGTTGATATGCATGGACAGACAGGATGGATTCAAGCCTTGCTTGTTGATACAGATTATCGTAACCAAGGCATTGGAACAAAGCTGTTGAAAATCGCTGAAAGCTATTTTGAAGATTTAGATAAAAAGCAAATCCTCATTGGCCGAGATCCTTTCCACTACTTCCCTGGAGTACCGACACAGTATGAAGCTGTTTGTCGATGGTTAGAAACAAAAGGTTACGCAAAGGATGCGACAGAAGTTGATCTTGTTCAAACTTATAAAGATGATGATCCGATAGAGATGCCATCATTTGAAGAGGCTGAATTTGTTGAAGCAACAAAAGCCGATGCAGATGACTTAATTGCCTTTTTGAAGCGTTGTTTTCCTGGGAGATGGGAGTACGAAGCGAAGAAGTATTTTGCTTCGGGAGAAAATGGGAGAGAGTTTACCCTTTTAAAAGTTAATGGAGAAGTGAAAGGGTTCTGTCGAATGAATGATCCACAATCGAAGATTATTGCGCAAAACGTTTATTGGGACCCGCTTTTTACAGACGGCCTTGGTGGGGTAGGTCCATTAGGTGTAGATTCTTCAGAACGAGGGAAGGGCTATGGGCTTGCGATTGTTCAAGCTGCTATTGCTTTTTTACGTCAACGAGGTGTTAAAAACATTGTCATTGATTGGACTGGACTGATTGAGTTTTATGAGAAGTTAGGTTATTCCGTCTGGAAGACCTATGAACCTTATACTAAGAAGCGTTAATAAATAATCGATTTAGTAAATGAGGCTGTTATCCATTAGGTAGGTGACTGACAAGTGTTTCAAAGAGAAAAAGTCTTTAAATTATTAGTTACGGAAATTAATCGAACGATTGGCGAACAAGTTATTTTTACAAATGAAGCAGGAGTCATTGTTGCTAGTACGGTGGAGAACCGAATTGGACAATTCCATGAAGGTGCAAGGCAAGCGATGCAATGTAAGACTTATTTGTATATGACAGAAGACAAAGTAAAAGAATTAATTGGTGTTCGAAAAGGTGTAGTCACACCAATCTTTATAGAACAAGAACCAATAGGTGTTGTTGGAATTACTGGTAATCCAGAATCAATAAAGAAATTCATTTTAATCGTACAACGAATGGCTGAACTTTTTATCAAAAACACTTCAGATCAACTTGCGGTAGAGAGTTTCAGCCGTAATATAGAGTTATTCGTTTTTGATTGGCTTACTGAGTCATTAGATGAAAAACAAATAGCTGAATATAGTGATTTTTATCAAGTTAACCTAACTCAATTTAAGCGGATTATTTTATGTGAAGTTGAGAGTGTGAAGGAACTAACAACTGAACAAATGGAACGCTTGCGTCTAAATTGGTATGAAGAGGCCTTGTTTATTCGTTGGGGGCAAGGAAAGTTTATCATTGTCACACAGTCTGCTCCACAAGACCAGTTGAAGAAAAAACTTCACCACTTTCAAAAAAATATCACCACCTATTTTCAATCGGAAATATTTATAGGGGTTGGACAAGAGGTGTTGCATGTAAAAGAAATGAGTAACTCCTTAAGGCAAGCTGAATTAGCTTTACAATTAGCGACGCACCATCGTTCAATCGTATTTGAAGAATATTTGTTATTAGAGAAGGTTCAATACCATTTAGTTTCAGATGTGAAATCAGAATTTATTAATCGAACCCTTGCTCCACTGAAAAAAGATGACGTATTAATATATACTTTAGAAAAATGGTTTCAATATAATATGAAAGCAGAACAAACTGCAGATTCCTTGCATATTCATAAAAACACTTTGTATTATCGTTTAAATAAAATATCAACCTTAACCGGATTAAATATCCAGGATATAGATGATATTGTCTTACTATACCTTGCCTTGCAATTTAATAAAAACAGGAGCTAAATCAGCTCCTGTTTTTATGTTCTAAAGCTTCATGTAGGAGGTCGGCAATATGGACGACTCGAACAGTTTGAGAAAGTCCTTCTTGCTCCACACCTAGCTTCATTTGTAATAAACAACCTGGGTTTGCGGTCACTATTGTCGTAGCTTTAGTGTCTTTCATATGATCCATTTTTGTTTGCAGTATTTTTTGTGACATTTCGGGCTCCAATATATTATAAATTCCCGCAGACCCACAGCAGCTACTTGCTTGATTCATTTCTACATATTCAATTCCCTCAATTGCTTTGATTAAAGCTCTTGGGGCCTTATATGTATCTTGAACATTTTTTAAATGGCATGAATCTTGATAAGTAACTCGTTGCTTCGGCAAGCTGAGTTCGAATTGACTGAGCACTAATTCGACTAAGACTTGTGACACATCTTTAATTTTGTTAGCAAATCTTTTAGCACGATCATGCCAGTCTGGGTCATTATTAAATAATTCACCATAGTCATGTAAGAAAGCACCACAGCCTCCAGCATTTGTAATAATAAAATCAATGTTTTCTTCTTCAAATGCGATAATATTACGCTTGGCCATTTCCTTAGCTTGATTTAATTCGCCACTATGCCCGTGTAAGGCACCACAGCAACCTTGTGTTTCTGGCACGACGATCTCACATCCTACTTTATTCAATAATGTGAGTGTTGCATCATTTGTTTTCATAAACATAGTGTCCATAAGACAGCCGGAAAAGAAAGCGACTCGATACGTTTCTTTAGTTTGATTTGGTAAGACATGAGGTCTGTTTTTGAGCTTTTTATTTGTAGGAATATTAGGTAATACTTTTTCCATTTCATTTAATTGTTTTGGTAATAAAGAAGTTGCTTTTGTTTTTCTTACAATCTTTTGCAAGCCTGAACGTTGATAAATTCCGATGAAATTAGTGACATGACGCATTCGGTCCTTATGAGGGAAAAGTTTTGAAAATGTGATATTACGAACAATCCTTACGTGTAAAGGTTGTTTAATTGTTTGGTAAATAGCATCACGAGATTGTTCTAATAACTTACCAAATTTAACCCCTGATGGACAAACAGGTTCACAAGCCCGGCATCCTAAACAAACATCTATGGACCGTTTAAGTTCATCTGAAGGTTCCATTATACCATCGACAACACTTTTCATTAATGCAATTCTCCCACGTGGAGAATGGACTTCATTTTGTCCTGTTTCAAAATAAGTTGGACAACTAGGTAAACAAAAACCACAACGTGTACAATTCATTAATTCATCATAATCTAACTTCTCGATAAAAGCTTCCCTTAATTGTTTTACTTCTGCTACCTTCATAACTTTTCACCTCGCTTACTCTTTATTATTTTTCCAGGATTCATAATGTATTGGGGATCAAAAGCTTCTTTTATTTGTGTTAGGGCTTGTATGCCGGCCTGGCCAACTTTCAACTCTAAATAAGGCAGCTTCATTGTTCCTACGCCATGTTCGCCTGTAATTGTCCCCCCGAGTTCAATGGCGCTTTCAAAGATTTCCTCTAAGGCTAATTCGACCCTTTTTATTTCATCTTTGTTTCGTACATCGGTTAAACAAGTAGGGTGTAAGTTACCATCACCTGCATGACCAAATGTACAAATATTAACATTGTATTTTTTAGCTATATTCTCTATTGCGGCTACCATATTAGCAATTTCTGACCTTGGGACTGTCGCATCTTCTAATATAGTTGTTGGCATGAGTCGTGAAAGGGCAGACAATGCGGTTCGACGAGCTTCCATTAATTCATGGGCCTCTTCTTCATCTTTTGCAATCGAAATGTCAAAGGCTCCATTTTGCTCACACAATTTACTAATGGCTGCGATATCTCGTTTGACAACAATGTCATGTCCGTCTTGTTCGATTAATAGAACTGCTTTCGCGTCTGTTGGTAAACCTATTTTGGCAAAGTCTTCAACAACTGTAATCGTTTGTTGATCAAGAAATTCTAATGTGACAGGAATGATGTGGTTAGCTATGATATCAGACACGGTTTGAGCAGCAGCCTCTAAGTCGTGAAATAAAGCTAACATCGTTTGTTTTGTTTCCGGCTTAGGGATAAGTTTTAAAATGGCTTTTGTAATAATACCTAATGTGCCTTCAGAGCCGACAAATAGTTGAGTTAAATTATAGCCTGCAACATCTTTAGCTAGTTTTCCACCTGTTTCAATTATATCTCCATTTGGTAAGACAACTTCTAATCCTAAAACATAGTCACTCGTTACACCGTATTTTAATCCACGTAGACCACCAGAATTTTCACTAATATTTCCTCCAATTTGAGAAATGTGCATGGATCCTGGGTCTGGTGGATAAAATAAATTAACATCATTCGCTCTTTCGAAGATCTCTTGTGTGATTACACCGGGTTCTACTGTCATTGTTAAGTTATTTGTGTCAATTTCTAGAATACGATTCATTCGGTTAAATAAAATGATGACACCCCCTTCAAGAGGTGTGGTCCCTGCACATAAGTTCGTACCAGAACCACGGGCGATAATGGGGATATTGTGTGCTTGACAAAGTTGAACTATAGAAGCGACCTCCCTCGAATTTGCAGGTGATAGAACAGCAAATGGGAGCGCTTGAAATTGTGGTGTCGAATCATATGAATAGGCTAACAAGGAAGCGTTATCATATTTGACATGATCCATTCCAATAATATCTATGAATTGGTTTATTATTTTCTCATTATTCATTTCCATACCCCTTAATTAAATAGCATTATAGTCTATTATATATAATGAAACACATAAAAGAATTGGGTGAATGTCCAATTAAATAACCTTAAAATGATAATATATTGTATAAAAAGACAAATAATCAATAACTATTGATCATTTGCCTTTTCTAATTGTAAGATATGTTTTTTTAATGAAACCCCACCACGATAACCCGTTAACTTTTTGGATTGAGCAATGATACGATGGCATGGGATAGCAAAGAGAATGCAGTTTGCACCGAGTGCAGCTCCGACTGCTCGAGCAGCTTTTGGTTTATTTATGTCTTCGGCAATAGCCTGATATGTTTTAGTATGACCATATGAGACTTTGCTTGCTGCCTGCCAAACTTCTTCTTGAAAGCTAGTACCACGCATATCAATTGGGAAAGTAAAACTTGTTCGTTCTCCAAAAATATAAGCTTGCACTTCTTCTATTTCATCTTTTAACGAATCTTGTGTAAATGAACAGTTAGGGAATTTTCTGAGCATCATTCCTTTCCATTTGTCATCATTATTATACTGGTCAATTAAACAGACGCCCTTATTCGTTTTAGCAATAATAAAATAATGATCGAGCAATTTAAATGTATTCCACACAATATTCATAGTTTCACGTGCTCATCTAACATAATTTCCCATCCTTCTTTTTTAGCATGGGCTTCTAACTTTTCATCAGGCATAACAGCTACAGGATGCCCGACTAAATTTAAAAAGGATAAGTCTGAAAAGCTATCACCATAGCCATAACTATGATCCCAATCAATTTCCTTGCCCTCAAATATATTCTCAAGCGTTCGCATTTTTTCTTTACCTTGCATATGACTCATTTTAAATCGCTTCGGTAGAACGCCATCTACGTATTCAATCTCTGTTCCAATACGCCGGTCGAAAGGAAGTTCGTCGATTGTTGCATTTAAGAAAGGCGTAAATGCACCTGAAACAACAATGGTATAGTACCCATCCCGATGATGGTCTTGCAGACGTTTAACAACTTCCTCGTTTAAATTACTCATAATTTTATCTTTTACTTCTGCAAAAAATTGAAAGACATCTTGATCGGTTTTCCCTTCGAAAGCACGTAAATAATGCCACATTAATTTTGCTTTCATTCTGCTCTCAGGATATAACTTAGCTTTATAAAGGCCATAGATTGGCACAATTGAACGGTAAAACTTATCGTAACCTGTCACATTTGGATGGTCTTTTAAGTGATCCATCATTAATTGAAATGTTTCGTCTTTATAAATTGTACCGTCAAAATCAAAGATTGCTACACGCATGTCATCATCCTTTCTATTTATTATTATTTTATCATATAAGTGACTCAATCATCTGTAGAAATAAGAATTTTATATAAATGTTATCTAATTCTAATCTATCTCTCATTTTATTCACCCATTGTTTTAATAATTAGTCGTTAAAGTTAAATATAGTCAAGAAAGGAAGGTCTATATGGCAATCGAATTCTTTACGCGAAGAGAACAAAAGTATTTAATAACGAAACAACAATATGAAAAAATGATTTTACACCTATCACCTCACATGAGGCCAGATTTAAATGGCCAAGATGGATTTTATTCCGTTACGAGTTTGTATTTTGATAATGATGAGGGAGATATTTATTATGAAACAAAAAACAAGCTGAAATTTCGTCAAAAGCTTCGTTTACGTATTTATGATCAGGCGACATTAAATGATCGAGCTTTTTTTGAAATCAAACAGAAAAATCGAAAGGTCGTACATAAGCGGCGGATGGTTTTACCTTTACGAGAAGCATATGATTATTTAGGAAGTCTCGGGATGCCGAATGTTGATGCCTATCAAACATCTAATCAACAAGTTTTTAAAGAAATAGATTCATTTAAACAATTATATCGTTTAAAGCCAGAAATGATTGTCAGTTATGATCGGCAAGCCTTGCATGGAATTAATGATGATGATTTAAGGATAACGTTTGATATGAATTTAAGATGTAGAAAAGATGATTTGCGAGTAGAGAATGGACCGTATGGTATGAACTTTATTGATCCTAATCTCGTTGTATTAGAAGTTAAAGTCACAGATAGTATACCGCTTTGGTTAACGCGAATTTTGCAAAAATTAGCATGTGAAAATAGAAGTGCATCAAAATATTGCACAAGTTATGAATTATTACATCAAATGAATCTGGCTCAAACTTATCATGAGCCAGTTCTAATTGGAGGATAAAAATGGAAATGTTTGAACAATTGTTTTCGAATGGAGAAAGTATCACGTCAACCGTCCCGCTTGTCATATTAGCTATGGCCGTGGCGACTATTCTAAGTATTATAATAACAAAGGTGTATCAAATTACCTTTACAGGTGGTCGTTACTCTCAAAGTTTCGTTCATACCATTGTGATGATGAGTGTTATTGTCTCAGGAGTTATGAATGTTATTAGCGGCAACGCTGGCGTAGCATTCGGCTTATTTGCCATATTCTCACTTATCCGTTTTAGAAGTGCTGTCACAGATGCTAAAGATATTGCCTATATCTTTTTTGGCCTGTGTATCGGGATGACGAGTGGTTTATTCCGGTTTGATTTAGCAATTATTATAACGATTGTTGCAAGTGGTGTTTTTTATCTATTACATCAAACAAAATATGCAGAGAATCGCGATATTCAAATATTGAAAGTGACTGTACCAGAGAACTTGAATCACGAGGATTTACTTGTAGATATATTTAAGCAATATACGGAAAGATATACTTTGCGAAAAGTAGAAACGACTAATTTAGGAACGATGATTTTATATACTTATGCAATTCAAGGCAAAGAAAATATGAAAGATAAAGAATTAATTGATCGAATTAGAGAACGCAACGCTAATTTAAAAGTATCTTTAACTTATATGCATGAATGAAAAAGATGTAAACCACAATTGTCTATCCAATTTTGGACGTAAACAGGATAAACATTGTGTTTATATAGATTTAAAGTGGATAAGCTAGCAATAGCTTATCCGCTTTTTTATGTAAATTTCTAAACTTTGTCACAAAGATTCATTTTTTTAGATAGTATGTGTCTTATGAACATGATATAATGTTGTTTTAGTAAGTATGTGAAAGTGAAGAGGTGTCAAATTGTTAAAAATGTCTATTGAAAATAATCACATCCAAAAAAGAACAATTCGTGGCATTTTGTCTGATTTACGTTATTTAGTTAAAGGCTTTGTGTTAGTTGCTAACGTTCTACCGATTATTAGTGGCTTTTGGTTAGCACTTTACTTCACAAATGAATCTTTTTTTAATCATTGGGAAATGTTTTTAATATTAACAATTGGTAGTATATTTTTAATGTCTGGTGCACTCATTTTAAATAATTGGTATGAAGTTGATCTAGATGTTGAAATGAAGCGGACACAAAAGAGACCGACCGTAACGGGTAATTTCTCCATGAATACAGTACTAGCACTTGGGATTATATTTTCTATTGTAGGAACGATTTTTCTCTTTTTTACTACTGCAGAAACAGCTACATATGGTTTTTTAGCATGGTTTGCTTATGTTGTCTTATATACTTTTTGGACAAAGCGTCGTTATACTTTAAATACAGTAATTGGTAGTGTATCAGGTGCTTTTACACCTTTAATGGGGTGGGCGGCAATTGAATCGGCTTACCATATTATCCCTATCGTTCTCTTTATTATTTTATTTATTTGGCAAATACCGCATACATTTGCCATTGCTATGCGTCGTCATGATGAATATAAAGCAGCTAAGGTGCCTATGCTACCAGTTGTACATGGCTTTGCCATTACAAAAAGACAAAACCTTGTCTATGTAGCTTGCTTACTGCCTTTTGCTATTTTACTTAAGTCAGTTGGAACTTTTTTCGTTGTCATCACATTCATTTTAAATTTAGTGTGGTTATACATTTCAATTGTTGGTTTATTTAAAAATAGTAAGGAAGAGAATGCTAAGTACGCAGATCAAATGTTTTATTTAAGTTTAACTTATTTAACAGTTGTTTTTGGTGGCATGATTATCGTGACACTCCCTTTATTTAATTAAATATATATGATCTCCTTACAGTCCTGTAAGGAGATTTTTTTATGGATAAAAGACATATTTCCCGGGAAATATGTCGTATAAAAGGAGTGTTTTTTGGTGATGCTATATGTGAGGTGATCTCACAATGCATGATAAAAAGCTTGCATCATACGTAAATGATATAAAAAATAGATTACATCATACAGCAGATTTTTCTTATCGCACAATAAAAGTAAATGATCATACGATAGCAATTGCCTATTTAAGTGACTTAATTGATCCATTATCACTACAAGAAGTAGCAGTTGAGCCATTATTACAAATGGATAAACATGAAAAGATGAGACATGTCATTAAAAGTGTATCTTATACAATAATTGAAAAGAAAGAAGATTTAATAGCGAATATTTTAGAAGGGCACGCTATTTTAATTAACTTATCGCAAAATGAAGTCATATCTGTCGATGTTGAACAAGTCTATGAACGCTCTCCTGAAGAGCCTGAAAATGAAAAAGTGATTCGTGGATCCCATCAAGGTTTTGTTGAGGAATTATCGACGAATATTAATTTAATCCGCCGACGTGTTCGTAATGAACATATGAAAATTGAATATGTTTCAATTGGAACTGAAACAAATACGACAATCGCTCTTATCTATATGGATAACATTGCTAACAGTCGGACTGTCAACAAAATTAGAAGGAAGCTTGATACATTATGTACTGATATGGCTTTTGCACCAGGTTATATAGAAGATGGCTTAGAGGAGCATCCTTTTTCTGTTTTTCCACAACACTTATATACGGAAAGACCTGATCGAGTTGAAGCACATTTATTAGAAGGAAGAGTAGCCATTATGGCAGAAAGTAGTTCTGATGCTATTATTACACCCGTTTCATTTCCTGCTTTTTTTCAATCCCCAGATGATTTTCATAAGCGGACTTACACAGGAACAATGTTTCGCTTATTACGGATGATTAGTTTCTTTGGTACCTTATTATTTCCAGCCCTATACATTGCCATTATTGGCTTTCATTTTGAAATGATTCCGAATGAGATGATAGCCTTAATGAAGGGATCGATTGAAACGGTACCCTTTCCACCATTTTTTGAAGTTCTCATTATGATCTTAACAATTGAACTCATCAGAGAAGCAGGGATTCGCCTGCCAACACCTATTGGACAAACAATTGGAATTGTTGGGGGGATTATTATCGGTGAATCAGTTGTAACGGCAGGATTAGTGTCAAATGTGGTCGTCATCGTGATAGCCATTACAGCTATTATGTCATTTACCTTACCTTCTTATGAAATGAGTAACACCATCCGTTTACTTTCACTTCCCATTATGATTGCATCTGCCTTATTTGGATTTGTTGGGATTGTTGCTTCCTTTATGCTTTTGTTTATCCATTTATGTCGTTTAGAAATATATGGCACACCTTATTTATCACCAATTACACCATTAGATGCAGATGGTGTGAAAGATACCTTTATTCGTTTACCAAGTTTTTTTACCAAGCGACGCCCAAAACATGTTTTTCCAAAGGAAATGGAACGGGTTGAAAGGGAGGGTGAGCATAAATGATTAGAAATGAAAAAATTAACAGTCTACAATTTATTTTTATTATTGTTCAATTGCAAGTTGGTGTAGGCATTTTAACGATGCCTTACGATATATACAATAAAGCTGGTGGTGATAGCTGGCTGTCGATTTTACTGGCGGGTTTGTTCATCCAAGTTTTATTAACAGGTTTTCATTTTTTAATGAAGGCTTATCCGAACGATCATTTCTTTACAATTATTCAAAAGGTTTTCGGGAGAGTAATCGGAAATGTGCTTATTTTGATCTATATCATGTATTTTATTGTTTTAGCTATGAGTCTGCTATCCCGTTATGCATCTATTTTAAGTACATGGATGATGCCTTTAACACCCAAATGGATTTTAATTAGCCTGATGACAGTTATTGTCGTTTATGGTGCCATGGACGGGCTAGAAACGATTGGACGATTTTTATTCATTGCTTCATTTATATTAATCGTTTATGTTGGCTTTTCAATATATGCTCTTAAGTTTATGCAAATAACCTATGTTTTGCCTGTTTTGAATGAAGGCTTTTCTAATATGGTGAAAGGAATATTTCCATCACTTTACGCTATGCAAGGTTTTGAAGTTGTCTTATTTATTTATCCTTTTTTAAGGCAAAAAAGCCTAAACGCTTATTCAATTGCGACGATTTCCAATAGCATTGTAACCTTACTATATACATTTATTGTGTTTACAACGATTGTATTTTTAAGTCCTGAAGAAATTATCTTAACACCGGAGCCAGTCCTTTATTTAGTTAAGTCATTTTCATTTAATATGATTGAACGACCAGATCTTTTGTTTACATCGATTTGGATCGTATTTGTTGCGACTTCTTTTGTCGTTTTATTATTTATTCTGACGGAAGCGACGCATACTTTATTTCACAAACAAAATAGAAAATGGATGACTGTCTTTTTTGGGCTTCTTATATTTTTATTGACTCTCATTCCTTACGGCGTCTATGAGAACAAAAACTTATTTGCGCCAGTTAATAAATTAATTATCATATTTTCAATCATTATACCGCTAATGATTACAGGTATTAGTTTAATGAAAAAAAGGAAGATCACTCATGAAATACATTAAATGGTTTATCTTATGTAGTGTATTATTTTTAGTTGGATGTTGGGATGAGCGTTTATTGAAAGAGCATAGTCTTATTTTAACAATTAGTTATGATCAAAATGAGAAAGAACAGTTAGTGGAAACAGTAACATTTCCAATCGAATCAGAAGGGGAAGGGGCAGAGGTTAGTCCAACAACCGATACGAATACAGTTAGTGTGACAGGTGAAACAGTTAAAGATGCAGATATGAAAATTGAACAATATGCACCGGAAAAATTTGATCGATCGAAAGCTAAAGTCATTTTTATTGGAAAAAAACTGGCAGAACAAGGGATGTTTTCGACATTAGACTCGATTTATCGTGATTTACGAGGTCCCTTAAATGCTCAGTTAGTCGTTGTTGATGGTGAAGCAAAAGAAGCGCAAGCAATTGAAGAGACCTATCAAATATTATTAAGTGACTTTTATACTCAATTGATTGAAAGTGCACATCATGTTGGCTTAGTGCAATCTGAGAATGTGCAATCAGTCTGTCCAGTGATCCTAACAGAGGGAAAAGACGTCGCTTTGCCATATATTGAAATAGAAGATGACGGTAAGAAAGCCCATTTAAATGGCGTTGCTCTTTTTACCAATGATCAGTTAACTGGGCATTTAAAGTCAGAGGAATCCGCTCTTTATTTAGTGTTGAGAGATGAAGCGCCAGATCAAACAAAGTTGAATATGAAAATTTATGAAGATCAAGATGAACATGTAAAAAATTATGTTGACTTTGCTATTCGTCATTCGAAAAGGAAAATCAATATTTCAATAGATGACGATAAGCTAAAAGTTGATTTACAATATGAATTAAATATACAGATTGATGAGTTTGCTAGTGATCATTTACAGAGTGAAAAGAAAGCAAATAAGTTAGTGAAGAAAATAGAAGCAGATTTAAAAGAAGATGCAGAAAAAATAATAGATAAGATGCTCAAAGCTAATCATGATGGATTGGGTATTGGTCAACAGGTGAAAGCTTATGAACATGATTATTGGAAGTCTGTTGATTGGATGAAAGAATATCCAAATATCGAAATGAATCCTTCTTTCGATGTAAAAATTATTTCTCACGGAATTATGAATTGAAAAAGCATCTTCCCTTTCTTTTCATTTCATCATTTTTATTTTATACTAAAGGTAATGATAAATGGGAAGGAAGCTAGCAAATGAAACTGATTTATACAGGAAAGACAAAAGATGTTTACAAATTGAGTGATGGAAATGTAAAATTGAAATTCAAAGATGATATGACAGGGGCAGATGGTCAGTTTGATCCTGGTGCTAACACGGTCGGCCTTCAAATAGAAGGTGCTGGTTTATCTGGCCTTAAAATGACGTCTTACTTTTTTAAAAAATTACAAGAAAAAAAGATACCGACACATTTTGTTGAGTCAGACTTTGATGATGTAACGATGACTGTAAAAGATGCAGAGATGTTTGGGCCTGGACTAGAAGTTATTTGTCGCTACCGTGCAGTCGGCAGTTTTTATCGTCGTTTCGGATCTTTATGTGAAGAAGGTCAGTCTTTAGATGCGTTTGTTGAAGTAACCATTAAAGATGATGAACGTGGAGACCCACCAATTAGTCAAGATGCACTTGTTCAGTTAAATATACTGTCAGATCGTGATTATGAGACTTTGGTACAATTAACAAAAGACATATCAAACTTTGTGAAAGCTGAATTAGCTGAACATCAATTAGAGTTATATGACATTAAATTAGAATTTGGACGAGATAAAGAAACGAAGGAAATCATCCTCATTGATGAAATATCTGGAGGAAACATGCGGGTATATAACGCGGATAACGAATCAGTATCGCCTCTACAATTAGGAGAGCTTTTTTCAAAATAAAGAATGCAGTTTTAATATGAACTCCTAGAGTTAGATCTAACTCTAGGAGTATTTTTGTATCATTTAAAAATGTTAGGTCTTATTGGCCTTGCAGAGAAAGCGGTATTACACGTTAAGGTCCAATTAGCGAGTACCGCCACCTCCGCCACCGAAAGCACCACCGCCACCAAAGTAAGAGGCAGCGCCACCACTTCCATTTGTGGAAATAACTGTAGATGAAATATCATTACAAGCTGCAGCTATTGAAAAGTAATATTTATGTGACCATGTAAAGTCCATCGGTATATCGGCAAGCTTAATTTGCTCGTTAAAATCTTTAAATAATCCTAAGTAACTAGCCCAAACAAAATAATCTTTAAGCTCTTCTTTACTTATGTTTTCTGGTAGATCATTCTGTGAAAACTGTCGAATATGATTCATAAAGAGATAGACATTTTTTAGTAACTGTTTCCCGGAGTC
This sequence comes from Pseudogracilibacillus sp., assembly GCA_035301825.1. Taxonomy (GTDB): domain Bacteria; phylum Bacillota; class Bacilli; order Bacillales; family Amphibacillaceae; genus Pseudogracilibacillus. The sequence goes on from DATGTP010000026.1 coordinate 13,906, forward strand.
TGTTAGATGATATTTTGGTTTATCTGAAAATCCACTTCTTTCCTTTTCTACAACAATGAAATCTTCGTCTCTCAAGTATTCGATACTGTATGCGTAGAAGTTATGTTTAAGTCGTTTTAAGTCTTTAAAGTTCTTTTTTAAATCCTTTTTTAAGTCTTTTAACGTAAATTCATTGTTTTTATGTTTTGCAGCTGATATAAAACGTTTAAAGAAAGTCCGTTCTACTAAAGTCATATCATCCACTTTACGGCTCTTAATTTTAAATCCAGCTTGCTCTCGCTTGAAAAATAACTTCCGGCGCTGTAATGTTTTTACTTCGATGCGATCTTCTATAAACCACTTCATGACAAGGGCAGCCGTTATATAATAGGTATTTGTTAGTCTTTTGTCTTCTAATAAAGCATATATATGAACGAAATCATCATCAAAAGGAGCCGTGTCAATCGTTTCTTCAGGATACTTTTTAGGTGGACTTCTAAAGTAATAGAAACGTTTAAATAGATTGATTATTTTTCCTAGAATAAAAGGAATAACATAGAAGATTACAAAATAAACGAAGGCAGTACCAATTATTAAATAAAAAATACTTTCTAGAAAACTATAGTCACTCCCTCTATCTGCTTTCTTCTTTAAAGCGTCAAAAGAAGTATCCAGGTGATCTTCTGTTGAGAAAAGCCCTTTTTCAAATTGGCTCAAGATAACAATGTAATTTTCTTTTTTGAGAGCTTTCTCGTTCTCAGCGACAATTTTACCGTTCTTAAAGTGGATGCTTCCTTTATAGCCATAAGCCCATATTTTTTCATTTTCTTTTGAAAATGGTTTTTCCGATTCGATTTCAACTCTAACCTGTTTAGGGGGAGTGTTTGTGTTGTTACTAAGAAAATACCAGTAAATAACTTGGGCATCGTCAAGTTCTTTAACTAAGTTTGAAACTTTATATTCTAGCTTATATTCATGGCTACCATAATTACCTAAACCCCACACGAGTTCATAACCATTTGACTTTTCAATAATGCCATGATGGCCTGCTTTTCGATCTTGATCCCAGTCAAGATTCCATTCTGCTTCAAATGTATATGGCTCACCATTTCGCCAGACCTTGAAATCAGTAATGTCGGATTTACCTATATTGTTATGGACGATAAATCCTTCCGTTCCTTCTGAAACGGTCATTTGTCTATTTTCAGTTATCGTTGCTGAACCATCCTCATGAATATAGGCATGTATATATAAGTTCGTTAATTCATTTTCATTTTCTGCCTGAACAGGATGTGCAAATAGGGCGAAAAAAATAATACCAATTAGAAAATAATAAGGTTTCATAAGAACTCCTTCACTAAAATGACTTTATAAGAAAGTATAACATATTTTTAAAGTACAAAAACAGATGTTTTCTTTTATTATCTTTGTTAAAATGAAGCTCAGGAAACGAATAAGAAAGGATGGCACGAGATATGAATATTGGCTCAACAATCGCACTGCTCATTATGACATTAAGCTTATTAGCACCCACACGTCATCAAGTGTGGGATTTTCATAAAATACGTAAAATCATCAATGTTTTTTTAATGGTGACCATTGTTCTTATCTTAGTTGAATATGTGAATATATCATTTTTGCCAGCCCTCATGATTGGGTTTGCCGCATATTTTATAATTAATATATTATTCGATCCAAAAGGCATGCTTCACACTTATTATTTAAATGTGCTATCAATTATTGCAGTCATTTATACGACATTTCGAGGGCATGGAAATTTCGTGTTACATTTTTTAAAAAAGCATCCTCAAAAAACATCACTCTACATGATTGAAGACGATCAAGAAGTTCTCAATTATAGTGGTGACACGAAGCGACCGCTTGCTAGTATGTTAAAACTGATTATTGCTCTTACCTATGCGAAACAAGTCTCCTTTAAAGAAATTAATAGAAATGAAAAGATTAAGCTAATTGAATTGAATAAATTTTATTTTGCAAATACAGACGGGGGAGCACACCTCGAATGGCTGAAAACAATTGGTGACCGAACAGAAGTAACTTTACATGAAGTTGCACAAGGGATGATTACTTTTAGCTCGAATGCAAATACGGAATTTTTAATGAAAAAATTACAACTTCACCATATTAACGCTGTCATTCAAGAGCTAGAGCTCATGGACCATGACAAGATTACACCACTCGTTGCTCCTTTATATATGTTGAACAATCAACAGAATAATGGTCGCTTTATGGAAGATGTTAAGGGACGGGATCTTTATGATAAAGAAGTATTGAAGGTGTATGAGAAACTGATTACAGGCAAGATCGATTTAAAAGAAAAACCGTTTAATTTATCAATAAGACAGCAAAAGATTTGGTCAGATCGTTTACCCGCTTCTAGTGCGAAAACTTATGCCCATTTATTAAATGACATTTTAAATGACCGCTTCAGTAAAAGACAAAACACTATTTTACATAACTTGTTAGAATGGCCCATGCTTTTAAGTGAAAAAAATAAAGAAAACTTTAACCATCTCGGCTCAAAAGGTGGTTCAACAGCATTTGTCTACAATAATGGTATTTATTCAGAAGGGAAGGATGGAAAGCAAATCGTTACAGTTCTTATGACAGAAGATTTGAGCTGGTGGGAGTGGATTAATTTAAATTTAACGATGAGTGATTTTGAATCGAAACTCCACAATAGTGCAGCCTTTCGAACTAAAGTAAGCCAAGCATTAGGAGCAAAGTAAGCTAAATATCGCCAAATGAATCAAGAAAAAATTGACTAAAATGAATCCGGTAGCAGACCGAAAACAAACTAGTCAATTAGGTGTGTTTTGTGGCTCAGTAAGTTTTTTAATGAAAGACATCTTTAACAACTTGCTCATAAGTATGAAAAAAAGGTGGAATATCTTCTTCTTTAAGATTGTCATACATATATTGTGCAATGGAGGTAAAGTACCATGCTTGATCATCCTTACCAGCATTGAAGTGATCCCAAATGGATGTTTTTAACTCATTGGATTGTTCCTGGATATCTTTTAAATTATCCAATTTGTCAGCAACAATAAGCCATTTGATATCTTTAGATCCTTCCTTTACTTGTTTGATTGTTTCTGTTTTTCTTTCTTTCCAACTTTTTGTTTTGTCTTCAGTGTGAGCTGCAACGATATGACTGACACGTTTGCCAAAGTAGTGTTCCACTTGGTCTAAGGTAAATGTGGAGTCTTCAACAACGTCATGCAAGTAACCAGCACATATTAATTCTTCTGGAGCACCGTTTACTTCTAAGTATTTAGCTACTCGAATGGGGTGTGAAATATACGGTTTTTTGCTTAATTTTCTAAGTTGATTTTTATGTGCCATTGTTGCAAACATTTTAGCTTTGATTTTCACGAAAAATCCCCTTTCTCAATCAACTTTATATCGGCAGTATAACATGTTTGAAACATAAAATATAACGAAAGCGCTTACAAATGCGAGGGCTATACATAAATACGTCTATGTTTCACGAGGAATAAAAAAAGACTCCATTAAATAACAGAGTCTTTTGTTAAATTAACTATTATAATTGTCAAAGTAACCTTGGATGTGGACGATTGGCGTTCCTTTATCTCCACTACCAGATGTAAGGTCAGATAATGAACCGATAAGGTCGGTCAAATGACGTGGAGTTGTTCCTTGCTGTGCATTTTCATCCTTAGTCTCTTCTTGCATCATATCACGAATAGCACGGTCAAGCTCATCACCTTTTAAATGAGAAAAATCATTATCAGCTAAATATTTTAATTTAATCTCATTAGGTGTTCCGTTTAATCCACCTGTATAAGCAGGGGATACAACTGGGTCTGCAAGTTCCCAAATTTTACCGACCGGATCTTTAAAGGCACCATCCCCGTAAACCATAACTTCAATTGTTTTACCTGTTTTTTCTTTTATCATTGTTTGAATTTTATCAACGATAGGTTGACAGTCACGTGGAAATAATTTAACAGTATGATCTGTTGCAGCATTTGAACCGAGTAATCCAAACTGTTCATTATAACCACTACCATCAACCGACTCCGTTAAAAAGTCGTCCAAACTAAATATTTTCTCGCCACCAAACTTTTTTAAGACGCGCTTTGTACGCTCACGATTATGAACATCACACGCAATTACTGTTTTTGTATAATCTAAAATTGTTTTAGCATGATTTGAAAAAATAATCTCACACTCGACGCCATGACTTTCAACAATTGAGCGATAAAAATCTATATAATCAACATTTGTATAAGCATGTTTACAATGACCAAATAAATGACGGAATTCTTTTTCCGTTAATGTATCTGTCCACGGATTAACTCCTTGTTCATCTAGAGCATCAATATCTATTAAATGGTTACCAACTTCATCTGAAGGATAACTTAACATTAATACAATTTTCTTTGCTGCTTGAGCAATCCCGTGTAAACTATGTGAAAAACGATTACGACTTAGTATAGGGAACACTAGACCAATTGTATCTTCATTAACTTTTTGCTTAACGTCTTTCGTAATGTGATCAACAGTTGCATAGTTACCTTGTGCTCGTGCGACAACCGATTCAGTAATTGATACGATGTCTTTATCTTGGATGTCAAAACCTTCCACTTTTGCTGCTTCTAATACGCTATCAACTACAATATTCTCTATTTGATCACCTTCGTTTATGATCGGGCAACGAAGTCCTCTAGAGACTGTTCCAACTACTCTACTCAATCGAATCTCTCCCTCAAACGAAATTGAATTTCTTACCCATTAGTACTATACATCAAATCCCCTTGTTAGTAAATGAAAAGAGAGTAAATTGAAGAACAATTTACAAGGAAATGTCTAATTCATTCAAAAGTACAATCAAAACACGAACATTCAAGTCATTTTTGTCACGGAATGTTTCGTTATGAGTTCCGAGTTTGAAAAGTGCACAAAAAAATGAAAAGAAACATAAAAAAATTGTGCACCATGAACAAATTAAAGCCCTTTCATAGTTTAAAAGATGAAAAAGTGTGTCATTATTGTTACAATATATTCAAATTGTTAAATTTATAAATAAGGGTGATATAAAATGAGTCATGATTTAGGAAAGTTTATTCGAGATAGTCGTTTCGAAAGCAAGGTTGTAAGTGCTGAAGAGGCTGCATCTTGGATTGAAGATGGAATGAATTTAGGGATGAGTGGTTTCACATTATTTGGTGAACCAAAGGAATTCCCATTAGCTTTATCTGAAAGAGGTAAAAAAGAGAACTTTAAAGTAAACGTATACACGGGGGCATCTCTAGGGCCGACAGCTGACCAATCAATGGCAGAGGCGGATATCGTTAACTTACGAGTACCTTATCAAGGTAACCCTGTTATGCGTAATAAGATTAATGCAGGTGAAATGTTTTATATTGACCAACACTTATCGCATACAGCAGAAGAAGTTCGTAAAGGAACATTAGGAAATATTGATTATGCAATTATTGAAGCAGCTGCAATTACTGAAGATGGCTTCATTATTCCAACAGGTTCAGTAGGGAACTCACCAATTTTTGTTGAGAAAGCTGATAACGTTATCATTGAATTAAACGTAACAGCGGCACCTGAATATGAAGGGCTTCACGATGTTTACGTATTAAATGAACAAGGTGATCGCCGCGAGATTCCATTATACGGTACAGGTGATCGAATTGGTGAGATTGGAATTAAAGTAGATCCAGATAAAGTAAAAGGAATTGTCATTTCTGAACAACCAGACATTCCTTCACCATTGTTCGAACCGAACGAAGAAACACAAGAGATTGCAAACAATCTATTAAAGTTCTTCGAAGGAGAAGTAGATGCAGGTCGCTTACCGAAATCGTTAGCACCATTACAATCAGGTGTTGGTTCTGTTGCGAACGCTGTTTTAAGTGGAATGAAAGACTCACCATTTAGAGATATTGAAGTATTCTCAGAAGTATTACAAGATGGTATCTTCGATTTAATTGATGCAGGTGTTGTTAAGTTTGCTTCAGCAACAGCATTCTCATTATCGAAAAAGCGTGTTGATACATTGAATGAAGACTTGAAAAAGTATAAAGATAAAATTGTATTCCGACCGCAAGAAGTATCAAACCATCCAGAAGTGATTCGTCGATTAGGTATTATCTCATTCAATACACCAATCGAAGTTGATATTTATGGTAACGTCAACTCGACTCACGTATCAGGTACACGTGTTATGAACGGAATCGGTGGATCAGGAGACTTTGCACGAAACGCTCGTATTACTTGTTTCGTAACGTCTTCACTTGCAAAGGGCGGAGACATTTCAACAATCGTTCCTTTCGTATCTCATGTTGACCATACGGAACATGATGTAGATGTTATTGTAACTGAGCAAGGTTTTGCAGATGTTCGTGGTTTAGCGCCAGTACAACGTGCTGAGAAGATTATCGAAAACTGTGCACATCCTAAGTACAAACCACAATTGCGTAAGTATTTAGAAGAAGCTAAAGCAACGGTTGGAGGACATACACCACATATGTTAGATAAAGCATTTGATATGCATACAAACCTTAAAGAAAATGGAACAATGCTATTAAGTGACGATTCAGAAGTTAAAAACTAATGTAACGAAGCTAAAAGCTACAAATATCACCTGATATTTGTAGCTTTTTTTATTTGATAGATATGAACTGTTTATATGTAATACAACGCCATAACCACTCTAAAGGACCAAAACGAAAATATTTGAGCCATATGTGAGAAAAACTAATTTGGAAAATGAGAATACCGAAACATGTTATTGCTGCAAATGAGTATGATACAGGATTTGTTCTAATGATTAAACTGGATACGAGAAGGAGCAATAATGTTTGTCCAATATAATTCGAAAAAGCCATTCTCCCAAATGATTCAAGTGGTTTTAATAAAGAAGTATTCGTCAGCGCATAGAGTAGAACGATACTACTGATATAACATAATGAATAGATTGGGGAAAAGCTAAATGCAATCTTACTAAAACGATAAAATTCTTCGTTAGCGTTTAACTGGGCATCAGTGAGTGTGAAGCCCTCAATATAAGCTGTTTGTCCTAATGGTGGCGCTATCTTCCATAAGT
>DATGTP010000027.1:0-22596 GCA_035301825.1 Pseudogracilibacillus sp.
TTTGTAAAATGCTTCTTCATATCATTTTTCGATAGGGCGTGTGACTTTTTCTCATGTAAATCTGGCGCACTATACTTTTTAATATTTTTATTTGCTTCTTTTAATTCAGCTTCTGATGCTGAATATTGTTGTTTTAATTGCTCTAATTGTTTCTTATGCAGATCTTCTGCATCTTCTACAACTTCATCATCCACCTGTTGTACACGGCGATGACGCGGCACTTCATTTTCATGTGAAGCAACATTTTTTGTGTTTTCTGCCTTTTTTGTCGTACTTGTTCCCGAAGCTTCTTCAAATGCTTCTTTTAATTCACTAAATATTTCTGGTAGCTTTGTTGAACTCTGACTCGGTTTTTGTTGTTCCTTCGACGATTGATTCTTTTGTTCGTTTTTAACCCATTCAGCAAAGACCCGAAAGATAGCGAATAAAATAATGACAACAAATACGATATTGTTAAGTAAAAATTCTATCATGACATATTTCCTCCTTCATATGGAGTATCATTAATTTTCCTTGTTGTCGTCTGATGATTCATCATGGTAGTCTTTTTCATTCTTACCACCAATTTGATTACGCATATCAGTGTCTGCATTAATGTTTTGATAATTTAAATAATCCATAACACCCATTTTACCAGAACGTAATGCTTCAGCTAATGCCATAGGTACTTCAGCCTCTGCCTCAACAACACGCGCACGCATTTCTTCTACTCGTGCTGTCATCTCATGCTCTTGTGCAACAGCCATAGCACGACGTTCTTCTGCTTTCGCCTGTGCAATGCGTTTGTCAGCTTCTGCTTGATCTGATTGTAAAATTGCTCCAATGTTTTTACCAATATCAACATCTGCAATATCAATTGATAAGATCTCAAATGCCGTCCCGGCATCTAATCCTTTTTCTAATACAGTGTGTGAAATAGAGTCTGGATTTTCTAATACTTGTTTATGCGTTTTTGCACTACCAATCGTACTAACTACACCTTCACCGATACGTGCAATAACTGTTTCTTCACTTGCACCACCGACTAGTCGATCGATATTAGCACGAACTGTTACACGTGCCATTGCCTTTACTTCAATCCCATCCATCGCAATACCTGCAATAAACGGTGTTTCAATTACTTTAGGATTTACACTCATTTGAACAGCTTCATGAACGTTACGACCTGCTAAGTCGATTGCTGCAGCTCGTTTAAAAGGTAGTTCAATGTTTGCTCGGTGTGCTGCAACTAAGGCATCAACTACTCTATCGACGTTACCTCCTGATAGATAGTGACTCTCTAATTGGTTTGGTGTTACATCGATTCCCGCCTTATGTGCTTTAATTAACGGATTAATAACGCGTGATGGTACAACACGACGTAATCGCATACCAACTAATGTAAATAATCCGACTTTTACACCTGCTGCTAATGCACTAATCCATAGAGCAACTGGAACAAATGTAAATAGTACTACAAGTGCAATAATGATAATTGCAATAAATATAATTGGTGCTACTTCAAAAAATCCAAATGTCATTTATATTTCCTCCCTTATTTTTTTCGAACGACAACCCGCATGCCTTCGACATAAATTATCTCGATTGGTTCATTCTTTTCAATGTAATCACCTTGTGTCACAACATCCATTCGTTCATTGTTAATTAATGCTGTTCCTGCAGGTCTTAATGTCGTTAAAGCGATTCCATCTAAACCAATTAAATTTTGTCTATTTTCTATTGTAACATAACCTAAATCAGTTGTCGCACGGTCTCTTAAGATTAATTTATTAAACATGCCCTTGCCAGTTCCGATACGTTTATACAGGACGTATCCTGCTATAAATGCGATTAATATCGCAATTGCAATACTCATTAACATGTGGGATATGCTATAGCCTGCCATTAACATAGCGGCCACAAGTGAACCCGCACCAAGAGCACCAAGTATACCACCTGCAACAAAGAACTCTAATACGATTAATATAATCCCGATACTTAATAAGATAATCGTCTCTAAACCGGCTAGCCCGGCAATGATATGTCCATAGAAAAATAAAATTAAAGCACTTAAACCCATTGATCCAGGGACACCGAAACCAGGTGAGTATAGTTCCACAACTAAACCTAAGGTTGCAAGTGAAAGTAAAATGGGAATCACAACTGGATGGGTTAGAAAGCGTGCTGCTTGTTCCGCAAATGTTAATTCAACTTCTTCAATATGGGCATCAGATAATCCCTCAGCAGCTAGAACTTCTTGTAAGTTTGCTTTCGTTCCTTCTGAATAACCGACTTCTTCCGCACTTGAAGCTGTTAATGTTAAGTACTTTCCTTTTGGTGCATCATATTCTGGCAAATCAATCGATGAATCTGCCATGGCAACGGCGTATATTGGATCGCGATCCTTTGCCTCTGCAATAGACTTCATAGCAGCAATCCAAGCAGATTGTGCTTTCTTATCCGCTTCATTTCCATCACTCGTAATCACGCCACTTGCTCCCATTGTTGCATTTGGCTTCATATATATTGAGTCTGTATGCAATGCGATATATGACCCTGCTGAAAGTGCTTTGTTAGTAATATAAGCTGTCGTAGGAATGTCTAAACTTTGAATCAATCTCCCTATATCACCGGCTGAGTCGACCAAGCCTCCTGGAGAATCAATTTCAAATATAATATGATTTGCTCCAGCTTCCTCAGCTTCTGTTGTCGCACGCTTTAAAAAGGAATATAAACCCTTTTCAACCTCTTTTTCCACAGGTATAACATATACTAAATGACCTTCTTCAGACTCCTCAGCTAAAACAGCTTGGTTTAACGGGATGAGAAGTAAGAAAAATGACAAAAGCAAAATAGAAACTAAACCTATTTTATTCAATTTTCTCTTCATAAAACTCACCTCCTACTTCTATTTAAAGTATATCAAACATGCCTTTTATTATTGAGATATTATAAAAATTTTATTTTTAGCGAAAAAAATATCCTTTCTAAACACAGATTTTGTCCATGTAAAGAAAGGATTTTCTTAATTAGTTCAAAAGTTTATTAACAGTTTGCTGGACTAGAGATCCATCAGCTTTCCCTTTTACTTTTGGCATAATTTGTCCCATCACTTTACCGAAATCTTTTTTACCAGTTGCACCAACGGACTTGATTGTCTCTGAAACTAAACGTTCAATTTCAACTTCATCCATCTGTTCTGGCATGTATTGTTCTAATATAGCAATTTCTCCTCGTAACTTCTCAATTAAATCGTCACGATTTGCATTTTCGAACTCTACAAGCGATTCCTTACGTTGTTTTAATTCTCGTGATAGCACGGAAAGTTCAACATCTTCGGGTAGACTTTCTTTACCTAAATGAATTGCTTCATTTTGTAAAGCTGCCCGAATCCCTCGAATAACTGTTAAACGGTCTTTATCTTTAGCTTTCATCGCTTTAACCATATCTTTTTGTAAATCATTAAAAAGTGACATGTATGCACCTTCTTTTAATATTTACGAGTCTTTTTTCTAGCTGCTTCAGACTTTTTCTTACGTCTTACGCTCGGCTTCTCATAATATTCGCGCTTGCGATATTCTGATAGTGTTCCACTTTTAGAAACGTCACGTTTGAATCGACGTAATGCATCTTCTAAAGATTCATTTTTACGAATTCGAGTTGTATTTGGCATTACTCATTTCCCTCCCTCCGGAGTTTACGAACAAACGTCAAATTTGTTCTGCTGTATTCTTACGCTTCCACGTAATTTTCCGTAAGTTTCCTGCGACATATATAATTAAGTTAACGGTGAGTGACAACCTCTTATATATGTTCTATTCACACAAGCTAGTTACGAAACTAGAATTCACTCATCTTTAGTTAGACAAAAGCAATGTCTGTTCACAATTATAATATATTGCGGCATATCGGTCAATTCCTATGACAGTTAAATTGTTAAACAATTGTTTTTTCTAAGGCATCCATTACTTTTACAAATTGTCCTTCACAATATGGATAATCCGCTTTTATAATTTTCACACGGACAATTGATCCAATAAGATCTTCTGCCCCTTCGAATCTTACCTTTAAGTAATTATCAGTAAATCCTTCTACAAATCCATCTTCATCACATGTAGCTTCAGGAATGACTTCTAAGACCTCATCTTCAAACTGCTTAGCATATTGCTTAGCTAGTTCTGCTGACAATTTTATCATTTCATTTACCCGTCCATCTTTTACATCATCGACTACTTGGTCTTCCATTCTAGCTGCTGGTGTACCAGTACGACGCGAATATGGAAATACGTGAAGTTCGGCATAGCCAATACGTTTTACAAATTCATATGTTTCTAAAAACTCTTCTTCTGTCTCACCTGGAAATCCGACAATAATATCAGATGTGATAGCAAGGTTTGGTAATGCTTTTTTAATTTTATCAATTTTCTCTGCATAGTAATCTGCAGAATATTTACGACGCATTCTTTCCAATACTGTATTTGATCCTGATTGTAAAGGAATGTGTAAGTGACGAACAATTTTTTCAGACTGATCTAATACTTCAATCACTTCATCTGTAATCTGGCTTGCCTCAATGGAAGAAATTCGAATTCGCTTTAATCCATCTACCTTAGCCTCTAAATCTCTTAACAATTGTGCAAAATTATAGTTAGGCATGTCTTCTCCATAACCTGCAGTATGAATCCCTGTTAAAACAATTTCTTTATAACCTGCATCTACAAGTTGTTGAGCTTGGATTAACACATTTTCAGGATCTCTCGAACGTAATAAGCCTCTAGACCAAGGGATAATGCAAAAAGTACAGAAGTTATTACAACCTTCTTGAATTTTCAGAGAGGCACGTGTACGATCTGAAAATGCAGGTACATCCATTTCTTCAAAAACACGATTTTGCATATTATTCATAACTCCGTTTACAGGTAATCGTGTCTCCTCATGTTCTTTAATCATATTAAATATATTTTTACGATTTTGTGTTCCAACAACAACATCAACACCGTCAATTTCAAAAATTTCCCCTGGTGATGTTTGAGCATAACAGCCTGTCACACAAACAATTGCATCTGGATTTTTTCTAACAGCACGACGAATGATTTGGCGTGATTTCTTATCACCTGTATTTGTTACTGTACACGTATTAATCACATATACATCTGCCATGCGATCGAAATCAACACGTTCATAACCTTCACCTTTGAACATGTTCCATATTCCTTCTGTTTCATAATGATTCACTTTACAGCCTAACGTATGGAAGGCTACCGTTCTATTAGTCATATATATCAAACCTTTCTTATGTATATCAATGTAACCATCTGTCGCCTAATATCATATCACAAAATATGGCTTTACGTTAAGGTAATCTAGCTATTTCTTTTATTTGTAAGAAAAGAAAAGTTGCACTTTTCCTCTATTAGAAAAGTGCAACTTTATTCAGTTTAATTCGACTGCATAAGAGATTGCCGACAAGGTATATAATGGAGCTGTTTCTGTCCTTAAAATTCTTGGACCTAATCCACATATTTTAAAATGAGCCGCTTGCAACGTTTTAATTTCTTTTGGTGATAGCCCACCTTCAGGCCCAAAGACAATAAGTAATGAATCTCCCTTTTTTAAGGATGACACTACTTTTGTAAATTCACTTTTATCAAGTTGATTTGCTTCCTCTTCAAATGCTACTAGTTTATAAGTGTAATCTTCACTATCGTCTACTAATTGTTGGATAGTCTTCGGCTCTTGAATTTGAGGTATATAATGACGATGGGATTGTTCAGCCGCTTCTTTAGTAATCTTATGCCAACGTTCAAGTTTTTTCTTGCCTTTTTTCTGATCCCACTTAACTATAGACCGCTCCATCTTGACTGGTATAAATTCATAAGCCCCGAGTTCTGTTCCTTTTTGGAACACATATTCTAGTTTATCCCCTTTAGGTAAACCACTTGCAATCGTTATTTGTACTGGTAACTCACTATTTTGTGTCAACTCTTCAATCATTTCTACAATCACTTCATTTTTTTCAATTGAAACAATTGTACACTTTGCTGCAAACTGCTCAGGATGAACACAAATAATCTGATCATCAATATTCATACGCATCACAACAGCAATATGCTTAGCATCTTCGCCATCAATCGTAATTGTATTGCCTATCCAGTTTTCTTCTTTAATAAAATAACGTTGCATACTTTGACACCTACCTATTACTTTTGCGCTACGAAACTTACCCACTTTTCAATTTTATTGATTTCTACAATTTTAAAGTTAGCTTCCTCTAGCTTCTCCTTAACTAAATGAGCTTTATCTGTAATTATTCCTGATGTTATAAAATAACCTTTATCTTCGAGTAACTCATAAGCATCATCAACTAAATCGACTAAAATATGGGCAAGAATATTTGAAACGATGACATTAGCTTTCTCGTTTACACCTTTAAGCAAATCATTTTGCTTCACTTTTATTTGTTTTTGCATTTTATTTAAATCACGATTTGCTTTTGTACTTGAAACCGCAACTTTATCAAAGTCATATGCATGAACTATATTTGCGCCTAACAAAATAGACGCTATACTTAAGATTCCAGAACCTGAACCAACATCAAGAACTGTATTTCCTTTTCGAATCACATCTTCTAATGCTCTAATACTTAAGACAGTTGTTGGATGTGTACCTGTACCAAATGCCATTCCCGGATCAATGGTCAAAATCGCCTCATCTTTATGCGTTTTTTTATAAGTTTCCCAACTAGGGACAATGACAATTCGCTCTGACACTTTAGCAGGCTTGAAAAACTTCTTCCATTCATTTTCCCAATCAATTTCAGATACTTTTTCTAAGGTTACTTCTTTTTTACCGAGGTCAATGTCTAAAGATTCGATTCGATCAAGTTCAGATATAACTTGTTCAACAATATTGTCGATTTCATCATCTTCTAGGAAATAAGCTTTAATATACAAGCCTTCTGCTGGATATTTATTAGGGTTTAATTCATATCTTTCACCTAAGACATCATTATTTTCAAGCACTTTAGGATCGTCATGGACGACACCGTTGGCTCCCATTTCAATCAACATATTTGATACTGGTTCAATTGCTTCATTTGTTGTATGAACTCTTAATTCTATCCAATCCATATATACACCTAGCTTCCTTTTTCATTAATCACCTTTAAAAGCGCGTTTGAATCGCTCGAAAAACGAATCTTCACTATGAACAGCTTCATTGCCTTCAATTTCATTGAATTCCTTCAAGAGTTCCTTTTGTCTAGACGTTAACTTCGTTGGTGTTACAACTCTTACGCGAACATGCTGGTCTCCCGTTCCATATCCACGAACATTTGGTGCACCTTTACCTTTTAGTCTAAATGTTTTACCTGTTTGTGTACCAGATGGTATTTTAAACATCACTTTGCCATGGACAGTAGGTACTTCAATTTCATCACCTAAAGCCGCCTGTGCAAATGTAATTGGTAAGTCTAAGTAAATATGGTCGCCATTACGCTCAAAAAATTCATGACTTCTTACGCGTACAACAACAAATAAATCTCCTGCAGGCCCACCATTAACGCCTGGTTCTCCTCTACCTTGGACTCTAATCTGCTGTCCATCATCAATTCCAGCTGGAATTGTAATTTTAATTTTAACATCTTTCTTCACTTTACCTTGCCCGTGACAAGTATTACATTTTTCCTTAATAACTTTCCCTGAACCTTGACAATTACGGCACGCCGTTCGGTTCACAATTCGTCCAAATGGTGTATTTTGTTCAACTGTCGTCTCTCCCGATCCATGACAGTGTGTACATGTATCAACTTTAGTGCCTTTTTTAGCCCCTGAACCATGACATGTCTCACATGTCACATCTTTAGGAATAACAATTTCAGTTTCCTTTCCAAAAATCGCCTCTTCAAAGTCTAAGGTTAAAGTATACTGTAGATCTGAACCTTGTTGCGGAGCATTAGGGTCACGACGACCACCTCCACCACCAAAGAACATATCAAAGATATCTCCAAAGCCAGAAAAGTCTTGTCCACCGCCACCAAAGCCACCAAATCCTTGAGGGCCATCATGACCAAATTGGTCATATTGCGCACGTTTTTGTTCATTTGACAATGTTTCATATGCTTCTTTTACTTCTTTAAATTTATCTGCTGCATCCGCTTCTTTATTTACATCTGGATGATATTTTCTAGCAAGTTTACGATATGCTTTTCGAATTTCTTCTTTAGGGGCATCTTGTGACACACCTAATACTTCGTAGTAATCACGTTTACTCACAGTTTTGTTCACTCTCCCGAACTAATCTTATATAACATGTATCATCATAGCATTGCACTCAATTGAGTTTCAACTCTCATTGAAAAAGGTCAAAGTCAAGCTAGCCTGACTTTGACCAAGTTAAATCAATTATTATTTATTTTCTTCTTCGTCATCTACTTCTTTATATTCAGCATCAACAACATCTTCATCAGCACCTTCTGCACCCTCACCTTGTGCTTCTTGCTCTTGTGCCATTTGCTCATATAACTTAACTGATAACTGTTGAACTTGTTCTTCTAATGCTGTCTTTGCTTCTTTTATTGCATCAAGGTCTTCGCCTTCTAATGCTTTTTGTAATGTTTCTTTTGCTTCTTCAGCTTTTTGTTGTTCTTCTTCTGATACTTTTTCGCCTAAATCTTTAATCGTTTTATCTGTTGTAAAGATTAACTGATCTGATTCGTTACGTAAATCAACCTCTTCACGACGCTTTTGGTCAGCTTCAGCATTTTCTTCTGCTTCTTTAACCATAGCATCAATTTCTTCATCTGATAATCCTGATGATGATTGAATTGTAATTGATTGTTCTTTATTTGTTCCTAAGTCTTTAGCACTTACATTAACAATTCCGTTCGCATCAATATCAAATTTAACTTCGATTTGTGGAATACCACGTGGTGCTGGTGGAATGTCTGTTAACTGGAAACGACCTAACGTTTTATTATCTGCAGCCATTTCACGCTCACCTTGTAAGACATGAATGTCTACCGCTGTTTGGTTGTCTGCCGCCGTTGAGAAAGTTTGAGATTCGCTTGTTGGAATCGTCGTGTTTCTTTCAATTAACTTAGTCGTAACGCCACCCATTGTTTCAATTCCTAAAGATAATGGTGTTACGTCTAATAATACAACATCCTTTACATCACCTTGTAAAACACCACCTTGAATAGCTGCACCTAATGCAACCACTTCGTCAGGGTTTACTCCTCTTGATGGTTCTTTACCTAATTCATTTTTAATTGACTCTTGAACAGCTGGAATTCGTGTTGATCCACCGACTAAAATAACTTTATCAATTTCATTTGCAGACATATCTGCATCACTTAATGCTGAACGAACAGGTCCCATTGTACGTTCAACTAAGTCATGTGTTAATTCATCAAACTTAGCACGAGTTAAGTTTAACTCTAAGTGTAATGGACCAGCATCTCCTGCTGTAATAAATGGTAATGAGATTTGAGTTTGTGATACACCTGATAAATCTTTCTTCGCTTTTTCAGCTGCATCTTTCAAACGTTGCGTTGCCATTTTATCTTGTGATAAATCAATGCCATTTTCCTTACGGAATTCTGCTACCATATATTCAATGATTTTATCGTCAAAATCATCTCCACCTAGACGATTATCACCTGCTGTTGATAATACTTCAAAAGTTCCTTCACCAATATCTAGAATCGATACGTCAAAAGTACCTCCACCTAAGTCATATACTAAAATAGTTTGGTCTTGATCTTCTTTATCAATTCCATAAGCTAATGCTGCAGCAGTTGGTTCGTTAATAATACGTTCTACCTCTAATCCTGCAATCGTTCCAGCATCCTTAGTTGCTTGTCTTTCAGCATCATTAAAGTAAGCTGGTACTGTAATAACAGCTTTTGTTACCTCTTCACCTAAATAATCTTCAGCATACGATTTTAAATGTTGTAATAAAATCGCCGATACTTCTTGTGGTGAATAATCTTTATCTTCAATATTTACTTTATAATCTGTTCCCATATGTCTTTTAATTGATTGAATTGTGTTTGGGTTTGTAATTGCTTGACGTTTTGCAACCTCACCTACTTGGCGTTCACCATCTTTAAATGATACAACTGAAGGTGTCGTACGATTCCCCTCAGGGTTCGTAATAACGACCGCTTCTCCACCCTCCATGACTGATACACATGAATTTGTAGTTCCTAAGTCAATTCCAATAATTTTACTCATGATAAAATGTCTCCTTTTACTTATTATTGATTTACTTTAACCATTGTTGGTCTAATTACTTTATCTTTTAATTGATACCCTTTTTGAAGTTCATCTAATACAATGTTTTCATCGTACTGATCATCTGAGTCTTGCATAACAGCATGGTGCAAGTTAGGATCAAATGGCTGGTGTAGTGCCTCAATTTGCGTGACACCTTCAGCTTCTAACGCTTGGGTTAATTGATTGTAAACCATTGCTACACCATCTTTAAAGCTTTGGTTTTCTTCAGTAACCTCTGTTTGTAGCGCACGTTCAAAATTATCTAAGACTGGCAATAATTCAGTTGCTAAACTTTCAGCTTTATACTTACGTTCAGCAATTCGCTCCTTGTCTGTTCGGCGCTTATAATTTTCATATTCTGCTTGTATACGCAGCAATTGTTCATATAACTTATCTTTTTCTGTCTTTAATGCATTATATGCTTCTTCTGTAACAGTTTCTGAACCTTTATCTGTTTCTTCGCCTGTTACCTCTTCTTCTTTTTCATCGTTATCAATTATTTCGTCTACCGTTTCCTCGATAACTTCTTCATGATTCTCTTTCATTTCTTTTTCGCTCACGATGACACCTCCAAATAAAACTGCCACATAACACAATAACACGATTAAATCATAATTAAAATTATTATGAATTAATGATTATCTTCAGCTAAATAAAATAAATCTGTTAACTCATTTGCTAGTGCATGTAGTAACTGAATGACTTTACGATATTGCATACGAGTAGGTCCAAGTAAGGCGATTGTACCATGATGACCTAAGCCAATTTGAAATGGTGTTGATATTAAACTTAAATTTTTAATAGCGTCCACTTCATTTTCATTTCCAATCGTTACTGTAATTCCTTCGTCTTGCTGATTCCTCAACAAATTAACTAATTGTTGTTCATCTTCGAACAAAGTGAACAAGTCGTAAATAGCATTAACATCATTGAATTCAGGTTGCATTAATAAATTCGATTGACCGCCTACATATAATTTTGATGATGGTTCATATGTTAATGTTGATTGTAAGTACTGAAATAATAACTCATGATTTTCAATATGCTTACTCATTAACTCATACACTTCAGTTCTTAACTTATGTTCAAGTTGAATGATTGGCACACCAATTAAACGATCTTTTAGGATGTTGACCATTTTTTCTAAATCATGTACCTGAACTGATTCAGGTACTGTAAATGTTTTATGTTCAACATGACCTGTGTCTGTCACTAATATTGCGACTGCTGTTGTATCAGTCAAAGATATAATTTGAATACTTTTCAAACTGGCTTTAATGACATTTTGTCCTAATATAATTGATGTATAATTCGTTAAGTTTGATAAAAGTTGAGCGGAAGTTTGAACAACATGTTCAAACTCAAACATATCATCCGTAATCATTTTTTTAATGATATTTTGCTCAATCCCTTTTAATGTTGGTGAAATAATGTGATCAACGTAATATCGATAGCCCTTTTCAGATGGAATTCTTCCAGATGATGAATGCATCTTTTCTAAAAACCCCAATTCCTCTAAGTCAGCCATAACGTTTCGTACTGTCGCAGCACTTAAGTTAATGGCTTCTTTTTTCGAGACGGCGCGTGATCCAACAGGGTGAGCATGTTCTGTAAAGTCATCAATTATCTGTTGCAATATTAATAATTGTCTATCTGTTAACATATTTATCACCTCTATTAGCACTCTTACTACCCGAGTGCTAATGCTAATAATAAATTAACAAAACAGCCTTTCTTTGTCAATTAACTAGCACCTTTTTCATAAAGAAAAGCGAAGGTTTCACGTCCTCCGCTTTATCATTAGTCGTCATTCAATTGTAATACACTCATGAACGCTTCTTGAGGAATTTCGACTGAACCGACCATTTTCATTCGTTTTTTACCTTCTTTTTGTTTCTCTAATAATTTTTTCTTTCGTGAGACGTCCCCACCATATAATTTTGCCGTTACGTCTTTTCGCACTGCTTTAATATTCGAACGCGCAATGATATGGTTTCCAACTGCTGCTTGTACAGGAACCTCGAATTGTTGGCGTGGAATAAGTTCTCTTAACTTTTCTACAATTTGTCGTCCGCGACTGTAACTAAAGTCTTTATGAACAATCATAGACAATGCGTCAATGACATCTCCATGTAACAGAATATCCATTTTCACTAAATCAGAAGGACGATTTCCGATAAATTCATAATCTAAAGAAGCATAACCTTTTGTCTGTGACTTTAATTGATCAAAAAAGTCATAAACTATCTCTGATAAAGGTAGCTCATAAATAACATTGACACGAATATCGTCTAAGTACTGCATGTCGACATATTGACCGCGTTTACGTTGACATATCTCCATAACCGCCCCAACAAAATCATTAGGAACCATAATTGAAGCTTTAACAAATGGCTCTAATACTTCCTCAATCTCAGTTGCATCTGGCATGAGGGAAGGATTTTCAATATGTAGACGCTCTCCATCTGTTTTAACAATTTCATATATAACACTTGGGGCCGTCGTAATTAAATCAATGCCAAACTCACGTTCAATTCGCTCTTGAATAATTTCCATATGAAGTAAGCCTAAAAATCCTGTACGATAACCGAAACCTAAAGCTTGCGATGTCTCTGGCTCATATTGTAAAGATGAATCATTTAATTCTAAACGTTCTAATGCTTCACGTAAATTATTATAATCCTCCGAGTTTACCGGATACAATCCACAGAATACCATTGGATTCATTTGCTTATATCCTGGTAAAGGTTCCGTAGCACCATTTTCTACTGTAGTGATTGTATCACCAACTTGAGTGTCTTTTACTTCTTTAATAGCTGCTGTTAAATAACCGACATGACCTACCTTTAACTCTTCCTTACTTTCAGGCTTAGGGGTCATAACGCCTAATTCTGTCACTTCATATTCTTTCTCTGTCGCCATCATTCTAACCTTATCGCCGACTTTAACAGTTCCTTCTTTTACACAAATAGAAGCTACAACACCTCTGTAAGGGTCATAAAAAGAGTCAAAAATGAGTGCCTTTAATGGATCTTCATCGTTTCCTTCTGGCGGTGGAATTCGATCAACAATCGCTTCTAATATTTCGTCTATCCCAATATTTGATTTTGCCGACGCTAAAATCACATCTTCTGGATCAATCCCAATGACATCGACTAACTCTTGAGTCACTCTTTCAGGGTCTGCGTTCGGTAGATCAATTTTATTAATTACTGGAATGATTTCAAGTTCATTATCTAAAGCCAAATAAACATTGGCTAATGTTTGAGCTTCAATTCCTTGGGCAGCATCAACTACTAGGAGTGCCCCCTCACATGCAGCTAAACTTCGAGATACCTCGTATGTAAAGTCGACATGTCCCGGTGTATCGATTAAATGAAACAAGTAGTCATCGCCACTTTTTGATTCATATTCTAAATGGACAGCATTTAATTTAATGGTAATGCCTCGCTCTTTTTCTAAGTCCATAGCATCTAGCAAACGATCTTCCATTTCTCTTGCAGTCAGTGCTTGAGTATTTTCTAAAATACGGTCTGCTAATGTTGATTTTCCATGGTCTATATGAGCTATAATCGAAAAATTTCGTACATTTCTTTGATTCAACATAATTCGTACACTCTCCTAAACTACGCTTCTTTATCGAAACGAATCCTAGCATAGATTATACCAAGTCAACCTCCTTGTTTCAATACTTGACCATCATCACACTAATTTATCTACAAAAGAATAGATGATTGTTAAGAGCCAATGATGAATTGTTTTAAATATTTTTTCTAAAATTGAAGCTAACTTGGTAAGAAATGTATCTTCAACAACAATACTTTGCTGTTCATTATATTGTTCTATTTCATCTGCTACTTCTTCCTGTATATGACTGTATTCATTATCTTCTAACTCTTTTGCTTGCTTTGTCTCATAGGTCATCCCACTTACAAAAATCACAATAAATATGGCAATCATCATTATTTTTTTCACCGCTTCACCTACTTCATTTTAATCACTTTAGATGCCTCTTTATAATGTTTCATAAATATTTCAACGAAGGCATCAGCCGTTCGATATACTTCCTCAATATCATTTTCATGTCCACCAAACTCTATTAATAAAGCATTTTCACTTAAATCTTGATTGTATTTACCATTTGCATTCACACCTTCTTTTGTTAAGACCCCTTTACTCAAGTTTGGATATAATTTATTTAATTCCTCATGAAGGGTATTGGCAAGCCTTAAATTCTTTTCGTAATCTTCGTGTTCTTTTCCAATTACAAATAAAATACTGGCATAATTTTCATTGTTAATTTCAATAGTTGTCCGATCTTTCGGCAAACTATCTCGATGGATATCAAAGACATAAGCTATCTCTTTGTAGTCGCTGAGTGCTTGTTTAACCACTTCCCGAGATGCATCATATGCTTTACCGTATGACCAGTTATTTTCTTGTAAAGTTGCCATCATGTCTGTATCGTCTACTTTTGTTCCAATCTTTTGCTTTTCTAATTCTTTTGCAAGATATGTTGTCAGTTTTGAAATTTCTACATCTTCAGGTGCATCTTTCTGTTTAAAGGTCTCCTCATTATGTGTGTTATATAAAAATACGAGCGGTATTTGTTCGTCTGGAATATTTTTATTTTCTTTCGTTCTTAAACCTGACTCCTCTGCTTCATATGTTGTTTGTTCAACTTGTTCATGAGCTATTCCGACTGTTTTTTCAAAAGTTGATAGGCCAGGGATTTCATTTGTGACGTACGACTTCACTTCAACTACATCAATTCCAAGTAGATGAATAAATCGATTGTAAATTGAATCATTGTCTATTTTTTCCTCACTCATCCAATCATCTAACATCATATGTTCATAACGAATCATTTGAACGAGCAGAGATTCATCAATTTGATGTAACCAATTTGTATAAAATTTATTCTCGATTGATTGTTCATAAAAGATAAGCATCATAAACATGTAACAAGCTAACAAGATACTAATTAATATGATCATAAAGTTTCTCTTTATCATTTTTTCTCCTTAAAAAAAGTTCTATTTCAACAGTATGAAGGGGACTGTTGAAATAGAACTACTTTGTAAAATAAATTTGCTCTTGATTTGATAAATCTTCATGTAATGCACCATTAATACTACTTGCTATTATCTTTGCCATATCTTCGATGTTTCGATCAATATCTTTAGGTGTTACAATCATATTCTGATTTGTCATCTGTAATATATCATGAAAGATTACCTCTTTTTCTTCTTCAGACAAACTGCCAAACTGACCAAACAATGTTTTGACGCCTTCTTCAGTTAATTGATCTGCTTCAGATAAGCCCTCATGTTTTTTTACCTCATGGGAAGTTATTAACTTATTTTTTAACCTATGCTCATTATTCACTTCTCTTCCAAAGTAATACATGACATAGTTAAACGTATTATTTACAATGGTCGCTGTATCTACTACTGTTGGGATACCTAAGGCAATAACTGGTATACCTAATTTCTCTTCACTTAATTCTTCTCTTATGTTTCCTACCCCTGAACCAGGATGAATACCGGTGTCAGTCAATTGAATGGTCGTACCTAACCGACTGCTATCCTTGGCTGCCAATGCATCAATGACAATAACGAAGTCTGGTTTTACTTTTTTAACAACACTTGTGATAATATCACTTGTCTCAATACCAGTGACACCCATGACTCCTGGCGATAATGCAGTTACTTTACGGTATCCCTCTGATACACTGTCATCTTTTAATTTAAACAAGTGATTCGTGACAATGACTTGTTCAACCGCCAAGGGCCCTAATGCATCTGGAGTAATCATCCGGTTCCCTAACCCAACAACTAAACCCATGTCCTCATCTTTTATTTTTTTACGTTTTAAAAGATGACTCAATGTTTTAGTTAAAACGAGCATCTCTTTTAGCTGGATCTCACTATTTAATAATTTGACCCCTTTAATTGATAAAGTAATGTAGGTACCTTGCTTTTTACCAATTTCTTGAGCACTCGCCTTATCCAAATACACTTCATTAACTTCGACGCCATCCTCAGTGAATGTTTTATCTTTAAATTGTTTATAATCGGCCAGTTTGTCTAAAGATTCTTTTGCTTCTATTGCTAAATCTGTTCGAATAAATCTTTTATTACGAATAACATTTCCACTCCATTCTTTTTCGTGTATAATATAGTATGATGATTTTTTACTAAATCATGTACATTCATTGAAATAAAGTGGCTAATTTGATAAAATACTTTTGTCTAATTATACACATTTATATGTTAAAGTAATGATTAAGATGAAACGTATGAAACAAATTGTAATCCTTTGTAGGAGGTGACGAAATAATGGCAAATTTAAAATCAGCAATTAAGCGCGTGAACACAAACGCTACAAAGCGTGAACGTAACAATGCAGTTAAAGCGACAATGCGTACTTACATTAAACGTACAGTTAGTTTAATTGAAGCGAATGATATTGAAAATGCAAAACAATCTTACCAAGAAACTTTACGTATGATTGATAAAGCAATTTCTAAAGGCGTAATCCATAAAAACAATGGTAACCGTCAAAAAGCGCGTTTAACAAAAAAATTAAATGAAGCAGCTGCTTAATAGGCCTGCTTAAATTGGACACTCTTTCATTTGCTAAAGAGTGTCTTTTTTAATATAAAAAACTTGAACACCTTTACTTTCATAAAAAGTGTTCAAGTTTTCTTTACCTATTTATTAAATTAGCTAAGATGAATTAAGTCGTATAATAACATTTCAAATGCAATATTTTGTTCCATCTCTCCGCGCTTCATTTTTTCATCTGTTCGTGTTAATAAACTGATCATTTTTTCCAATTGATTAACATGATAGGCATTACTTCTTTCAACTGCTAACTTCACAGCATATGGATGTGCCTTTATTTCGGATTGAATCATTTGTAGTGGATAACCTTTTTGCTTCAATATTTTAGCCTGCAATATATTACGAAACTGTGATCCTAATAAAGCGATCAATCCAATAGGTTCTTCTCCCATTTTTTGAATGTTTTTATGTATAATAAAGGCGTCTTTCATATTTCTTTTTAAAACAGCATCTACTAATTGCAATGCGTTTCCAGTTAATGATTGAGACATGAGCTCATATGTATCCTGAATCGTTACATGATGATTCTCTCCTGCAAATGTCGCCAATTTTTCCATTTCTTTTTGCAACATAAATAAATTACTTTCAAATTCGGACTCCAACAAAGCTAAAACTTGCTCATCAAAAGTCACTTCATAAACATTTGCGATTTGCTGCATCCATTTTCTTAATTCAGATTGCTTTATCGGCTGACAATCTACATTTGTAACATGTTTTTTTAAAAGCCTACTTATCTTTTTTCGCTCGTCAATCTTCTCATATGGTGCAATAATAACGAGTGTCGTAAATGGTGCTGGTGATTGCACATATTGTTCTAACCGAGCCAAATCATGTTGCAAAGGTGTTTTTTCAGCTTTTGTCTTCAAAAAAGTTGGATCGAGCGCAAATATTAATTTATGTTCATTGAAGAAAGGTAATGTCTCTGCATCTATAATGACATCTTGTACAGCTACTTCTGTTAAATCTATTGTAACAAAATCATCATTCACTTTTTCTTGTAACTGCTTTTGAATAGCCGACTTAAATAAATCGATAAAATACTGTTCTGTACCTCTTAACATATATACAGATTGAATTTGATTTCGCTTTATTTTTTGAATGGCTTCCATAACATTTTCCATGATTAATATCCCCTAACAGAAGGTACTCTATGAATAATAATAGCAAATTTATTAAACTTTTGATATAATTTTAATTACAATGAACTTTGAACTTATAATTTAATTAAAATCCACATGTTAATGGAATTAATAGGAGGTATAAATAATGAACGATTTCGAAAAAGACCCAAATGACAAAGGTAATGACGTTATCCATGCAGGTATCGGTTTCGCAGCTTCTTTCGTATTTTTCTCATTTATTTTTGCGTTAGGAGTCGTTATTAGTTATTTTAACTAAACTTAAAGTTAGATGAACTCGTTTGTTCATCTAACTTTTTTTATTAGTTATAAGTCTTTATTTTTATAATTTGATCCTGCGAAAACTTAACTTGAATAGCGCCATCTTCATCTGTTCTATAAATATGTATATTCCTCTCTTCTAACCTATCTATGATGTCTTGGTGTGGGTGATTATATCGGTTATTCTCCCCCACTGGTATGAAAGCTATTTGGGGCTGAACAGCTGAAAGAAATGCCTCAGTAGTTGACGTGTCACTTCCATGATGGGCTATTTTTAAAAAATCTACTTTCAAATTTGAATAGGCATTGATAAGATCTTTTTCCGCCACTGCTGTTAAATCGCCTGTAAACAACCATCTAGCCCCTCCTAACTCAGTATATAAGACAAGGGAATTACTATTCTCATCTCGATAATCTTTTGATGGGCTAAGGACATGAAATGAATAAGGTTGAATAGTTAAACGGTCCCCTGTCTTCACAACTTGGTGATTGGATATTGGGTCTTGTTCAAAAGTAAAATAAGGCGATGTCATAATTGACTTCACTGGAAGGTCTTCTAACATATACTGCAGTGATCCTGTATGGTCTAAATGATTATGAGATAAAAAAACCGCATCAATTTGACTAATCCCACGACCTAGCAAGTATTTCTCAATAATTTGCTTATATACCCGATCACTTGCTTCCTCAGTTTCAAAATTCACGGTTGAACCAACATCTATGAAAAAAACACCTCTTCGATAAGGAAGTTCAATTACAATAGCATCTCCTTGACCAATATTCAACATGGTCATATAACCATATGGACTTAAATAAGGCTTGATTAAAAGTACAAATATACTGGCTAAGCAAAGGCTCGCTGCATAGATTGCTCTTTTTATATGTAGCTGTTCTTGGAACATAAAGAATGCAGCTAAACAACAATAATAAATAAATGCAAAGTAGAAAGGGAAACTACCTATATGTAAAGGATAGTAAAAATGAGCATCGACGAACTGCAGAAGTGAGGTAAATAAAGTAAATGATATATTAAATAAATCATCTACAAAACTTAAGATAAACTGAGGTAAAACAAATGAGCATGCAAACAAAAACATAAGTGGAATGACAAGTAATGAAAAATATGGAACAACGATAATATTTAATATGATCGACAATGGGTTAAATGTATGAAAGTAATGTATTTGTATCGGTAAAATGACCATTTGTGAAATGAAACTAATTAAAAACAATTGATATAATTTCGATTGACTTTGCCTTAACCAAGCTGTTGAGATAATTAAACTAACAGACACTAAAAAAGAAAATTGAAAGCCAACTTGATAAATAATCCATTTATTCAATAAAATGACGATAAGAAAAACGATGCTTATGATATCTAATTGACTAAGCCTTAATTTAAATTTACTTAAAAGTAAATATAAGACAATCATCGTACTAGCACGCCAAACAGAAGGTTCCCCTCCTGCTAGAAAAGCATATATTGGTAAGAGAATAATAAGGATTGTTTGAATCCTATTAACGGTAAACAATCGCGTTTTTAATAATATTGAATACAATATATAGACGACAATTCCAACATGTAAACCAGATATGGCTAATATATGTGACAAACCCCATTTACGAAACTGTTCTTCCATCATTTCATCAATATATTGATCATTTCCGAAAACAAGAGCTAATATTAAATGAAAAGTTTCAGCTCGATAAACTGCTTGTAACTTGCTCAACCATAATGATTTTACTTGATCAAGTTTACTTAACAAGTGATTCTGACCTCGTTTACAAAGCAAATTAGCCTGGTCATCTACTTTTAACGTATAAATAATATTTTGCTTCAATAAATAATCATCATAATCAAATTCAAATGGATTTGTTGCACGACTAGCTTCTTCTAATGTTCCATTTATGTTGCAATAATCATGATAATAAAGATCCTCTATTTCATCTTCTCCTTGAAGAAATAAAACGACTTGAAACTTGGCTGTACTTTTTACTTCTTTAAATATAAATTGCCTTGTTTTGTCGCTTGTTGACACTGAACTCACAATATAACCTTCAAAATTTGATTTATTTATATCAACTTGCCTACGACTTTCCTCTGCTTCCTGAACGGTTGGTAAATAATATAAAAAGCTTATATAAGTTAAAATGGCTAAACAAAACAGGATAAAGGAAATTTGTTTTTTCCATAGGTAATAAAAGAGAGTGAATATAAAAAAACCGCCAATAAATAGCGGCTTTGTCATAATTGATAATATGCTACATAATGCACTATAAGCAATGATATACCATTTGTTTGTCATATTTTACCACTACTATTATCATTTATTCTTTTTCTATAATTGTCACAGCTTCTAATGATACTTTTTTCATACGAACATTTGATTCTTGAAAGAGTTGTTCTGCCAATTCATGATTTCGATAATCATGTTCATAAATAATTTCTTTTATACCAGCTTGAATGATTTGTTTACAACATTGTAAACAAGGAAAGTGTGTAACATAAATGGTCGTATCTTTAGTCGCGACACCAAATTTTGCACATTGTAAAATAGCATTTGCTTCAGCATGGACTGTTCTTACACAATGTCCATCAATCATATAACAGCCATCATCAATACAATGAACACCATCTGATACACTCCCGTTATATCCACTCGCTATAATCCTATTTTCACGGACTATCACCGCGCCTACATTTAAACGAGTACAAGTGCTTCTTAAGGCAACAATATTTGCTTGCGCAATAAAGTATTGATCCCAATTCATTCGCTTCATACTATCATGTCTCCTTTTTATATTATGGTACAACAATGTCGTCTTCAAAATTTGCTAATGTCTTTTCCCCGATCCCATTTACCTTTAAAATATCCTCAATCGATTGGAAGGGACCATGTTCTTCAATATGATTAAGAATAGCTTGTGCTTTTTGCGGACCGATGCCATTTAGAGATGTTAATTCTTCTAATGTTGCCTGATTGATTGCAATTTTATCTGTTTGTGAACCATGTGACTGATTCCCTGCTTGTAAATTGCTATTGCTAGCTATTTCTTCTCCAATTTTAGGAACATAAACAACCATTTCATCGATCAGTTTGGCTGCAAAATTAACAGCTGCTCCATCTGCTTCCTCTGTTAATCCACCAGCTTTTTCAATCAAATCAATTGTCCGATCATTGACATTCATTTCATATACACCTGGATGAACAATTTCACCTTTAACATCAACGATAATGATCGACTCATCTACTCCTTGCTCTTCCATTACTTCTTTTTCATTTTCAACATTTTCATTGATGGATTCTACTGCCATGCGGTCATTTTCTATCACCATATGATCATTTTCCTTCAATAAAAATTGATATACCATAAAGGCAAGTAATCCGATACCTATAAGGATTGCTACAAGATATTGCTTAAATAATTGTAGCATGATTTCACCTACTTTGAAAATTGTTCAATGTGATTTTATAATAGTTTGCTTTATTTGTAAAAAGAACAAAAATAAAAAATGATGAGCAAAATCATGCTTTTGCTCATCATTTCTGTGCTAAAATAAAATTTCTTTCGCTTTTATTGCTGTTTTCAACGCCATCACGGCTATAATTTTTAATTTTAACTATTTTAGAAAAACCACTCTCTTTTAGTAATTTTTCATAAACATCGAGTGATAACACATATTGATGATGTACTTCATCAAATCGTTCATAGCGACCATCACCATCTTTTACGAAAAAAGATAAATAATGTGTCATTTCTCCTGTTTCCTCATTTCCTTCACATTCCCAAACGTAAGTCACATCCTCTGTATGATCAACAAAGGAATGGTTCATTAATTCGTTTTTAGCAAATGCTTGATCATGGACATCAAAGATAAAAAGACCTTTATCTGTTAAACTGTTATAAACTCTAAAGAACAGTTCTTTAAGGTCTGCTTGTGATCTTATATAGTTCACAACATCTAGATAGCTTAGGAAGACATCTACATTCGAAAACCCTTCTAACTCCACAATATTTTGCTGAATCCAATGAACATTTACCTTTTCTTCCATTTGCTTTTGCATGCCGTAAGTTAACATTTCTTCAGAGAGGTCAACACCTGTAACATGGTATCCTTTTTTAGCAAAATGAATAGCTAGATCACCTGTACCACACCCTAAATCTACAATAGTCTTTCCTTGAACATCATATTCTTTCATAATTTCCTCTGTCAAATGAATCCAATTTTCATAAGGTACATGATGCATCAATTCGTCATACCATGAAGCTAATTGATAATAACTCATTCACTTAAATAGCTGCTAATAT
>DATGTP010000028.1:0-5477 GCA_035301825.1 Pseudogracilibacillus sp.
ACTTATCATACATTCCAAGAATTAGAGAAGGATATTAAGGCCTATATTAAATTTTATAATACAAAGCGTGTGACATTAAAGATGGGATTGAAGATTCCAGCATGAAAAAACCATGCATGATTATCATGCATGGCATAAAAACACTTTATTTTTTTACCTGTCTACTTTACAGGGGGCTGTTCACATCATCGTAAACAGAACCTTTTTTATATGAACGTCCAAAGGCAGAATGGTTAGCCTTTGGTTCGTTAGTAACTGACTTATTTATCTTCTTCATGTTTGTCTTCGGCTTCATCAGATGATACTTTTCGAATGTGATAATATTTTTCTGCGCCGAGACCACCTTCACTAATCATTTTAGAAATTCCTCTATCACGCATTTCCTTCTCACGCTCAATTTGTAACTCCATTCGCTCATCTTTCACCATTTCCACCCTCCTTCTGACTTATTTACATATGCATCCACATCTCTATTAATTATATACCCAAATAAACAATTCATTAAACATCATTTTAATGGTAAATGAACACGGCAGATCGTTCCTTTGTCTTTCACTGACTCAAATGCAATCCTACCTCCATGTAATTGGAGGACTCGTTTAACAATCGACAAACCTAGTCCACTCCCTTGTACATCCCGGGTACGAGCACTATCTACACGATAAAACCTTTCGAAAACGCGATCAAGTGACTGGGCATCCATGCCAATTCCACTATCTTCAATTCGAACAATAAGTTCATCTTCTTTTTCGATAACTTTAATATCAATACTGCCATGATCTACATTATATTTAATCGCATTATGTAATAAGTTTTCCCATACATTATACAAGAGAGTCTCATCCGCTTCGATCATGACTTGCCCTAAATCAAAGCTTACCATAATACCTTTCTCATCAATGGCATATTGATTTCGAATAATGACTTGCTTTAATTGGTCTGATAAAGAGAAAGGTTTTCGTATCATTGAATCATCTGTACGATCAATCGTTGCTAGCACAAGCAATTGTTTCGTAAGCGCAGATAGTCTTGTCACTTCATCATGTATAATCGTAATATATTTTTCCTTTTCTTCTTTTGGTAAGGATTCATTTTTTAACAAATCGGTATAACCTTTAATGGTTGATAAAGGTGTTTGAATATCATGAGATACATTACCAATAAATTCACTTTTTATTTCATCCAATTTTTCAAGTTGTTTCGTCATATGAGTAAAACTTTCCGCCAATTGCCCGAGCTCATCATTGCGATCGATATCTAATTTAATAGCAAAATTCCCTTCTGCTAATTCCTGAGTTGCTTTATCTAGAACCGTAATCGGTTTAACAAGAAATTTTGTACTAATTAAAACAAAAATGATACTTAATACGAGCATACCTAGGAGTAACCAGGCAAGCAATATATGAATTTCATTAAATAGCAACTTAATGTTGGGACGGAGAAAAAGGGCAAAGTCATTACCTTCATAAGTAAAGGGAACACCGATTGTGTTTTTTAATTCATTCGAGAAAAAGCCTGTTACAAATGTCTCTTGTTCCAGGTTAGCCATCCCATGGTAGACTTGACCGGACAAAACAGTCTCAATGGTTGTATCAGATAAGTTTTCCTTACGAAACTTATCCCCATAATATGTCTTTTCACCATCCTCATTAACAAGATATAATTGATAACCGATGGTCGCAATATGATTTAAATATTCATCTAATTCTATACTATTATTATCTTCGATAAAGCTAGCCACATCTTCAGCTATAGCCGTATTTTTTGCATCATTTTCTGGTTTTAACTTTTGTTGGTAATAAAAGTTCGCCATCATAAAAGCAAGAAAACTACTTACAATCATGATCGAAATTGTCGTTACAGCAAGCTTGGTATATAAAGTTCGCATCATTTACCTTCCTCTAACGTATAGCCAACACCACGCATTGTCTTTATCGTAAAGTCATCTGTAATATGCTTAAATCGTTCGCGCAATCTTTTAATGTGCACATCAACAGTTCGTTCATCTCCGTCATAATCATAACCCCAAACTTGGTCAATAATTTGCATCCGTGAAAAAACTTGCCCTTTATGACTTGCTAGTAAAAATAATAGTTCAAATTCTTTTAAAGGGAGCAAATAAGCTTTTCCATCGATGGTGACTTCATAACTTTTCTTATCAATTTTCACATGTCCTAGTTCAATTGTCTCTTCCATCGCAATATTATATAGTCGAAATAAGTTCCGCATGCGAAATAATAATTCTTTCGGTTCAAATGGTTTAACCATGTAATCGTCTGCACCAGATAAAAAGCCTTTTTCCTTATCGGTTATTTGGTCTTTTGCTGTTAATAAAATAATAGGGATATTATAAAAGTCACGAATAATCTTCGTTAATTCATTCCCATCCATTTTTGGCATCATAATATCAACAATAGCTAAATGACAATGGGTTGATTCTAACTTTAATAAGGCATCTTCACCATTTATAGCAGTGATTACTTCATAGCCTTCTTCTTTTAAATGGATTGAGACAAGATCACGAATATATTGATCATCATCTACAACTAATATTGTATGCATTAATCCTTCCTCCTAACCTTACTATAAAGGGAAAAGATGAACGGGATATGAATTAATTTACCCTTTCGCTTTCCGGCTCGCCCGTTGCAAAACATCCCATACGCTATTGTAAGGCGGGGCATAACTTAAATCTAAATCTTCCAAGTCATCAATCGTCATCCCCATCGTCAATGCAAGTACAAGGACATCAATTCGTTTATCGACACCTTTTTCACCAATAATTTGCCCACCTAACAAGCGGCGCGTCTGCTGATCATAAGTTAATTTAGCTGTTATTTGAGCAACACCTTCATAATAACTCGCAATATCATTTGATTGAACCGTTACCGCTTCATAATCTATTTTTTCCTTTTGTAATTCTTTTTCATTTAAGCCAACTTTACCTAAAGACAAATTAAAGAATTGAATAATAGACGTACCAACAATCCCTTTAAACCTCCGCTCTTGACCTACCATATTCATCCCAGCAATACGGCCTTGCTTATTAGCTGTTGTGCCTAGTGGAATATGAACATCTTTCTTTAAAAGACGGTGATAATGTAAGGCACAATCACCTGCAGCATATATATCTTTTACCGACGTCTCTAAATGTTCATTCACAAGGATCCCTTTATTTACACCTAAAGATAACTTGGCCTTTTCTGCTATTTCTGTATTCGCCTTTAAGCCTGTCGCTAGCAAAACAAGATCTGTTTCATAAGAGCCTTGATCGGTTACAACTGCCTCTACCGTCCCTTTGCCTTTTAAGGCTAACGTATTCTCATTCGTATGTAGTAAAACACCCTGCCTTTTCGCTTCATCCACAATCATTCCAGCCAACTCTTCATCAAAGATTGCACCAGGATAAGCTCCGCGGACAATCATGCGCACATGAAAGCCCCGTTTTTTAAAGCTTTCTACCATTTCAAGCCCTATATATCCGCCCCCAATGACCGTGACATGCTTTACCTCAGCTTCTAAAGAATTAGCAATTGCCTCTGCATCATGGACTGTCTTCAAAGTATAGACTCCCTCTAAATCCGTCCCGGGAAAAGGGGGGATACTCGCTCTTCCACCTGTTGCAATAAGTAATTTATCATATTGTTTTTGAAAAAGTCTCCCCGACACGAGATCTTTAACTTTGACCAGCTTATTTTCAGCATCGATCTGATCGACCCTTGTATTCGTATATGTTTTCATCCCGAACATTTGTTGAAACTCATCAGCTGTCCTTGATATAAGGTCATCTAACTCATCCACTTGGCCACCTATATAATAAGGCAGGCCACATTGACCATAAGAATATGTATCACCTTGCTCAAACACCGTTATTTTTGCCTCTTGATCATATTTCCATATTTGCATGGCAGCAGACATACCAGCTGCATCTCCACCTATAATTATGTATTCCATCTTTATCACGCCTTTCAAATCCTATTCTTCACATACCCTTTTCTCACCTTCACAAACTCTATGTTACACTAGAGATATGAACATATTTTATAAGGAGTGAATCATTATGGAAAACCAGTTTCCAATTGGTAAATTAACTGTTCCAGAAGTTGTTGTAGAAGAACATATAAAAGAGTGGCTCGAGCAAATTGCAAGCTATGCAAGTCGATTACGACAAGTTGTCGACCATTTATCTGAAGACGAATTGAATCGTACATATCGTAAACATGCTTGGAATGTACGGCAACTCGTCCACCACATCGCTGATTCACAACTCAATATGTATCAACGCTTAAAACTCGCATTAACAGATGATAACCCGACCGTGCCGAACTTTATACAGGATAAATGGGCTATCCAAGCTGATACAGAGCTTCCACCTGAAAGTTCGATTCGGATGTTAGAAGGCATAAACAGTCGAATTGTTGCTTTATGTCAACGTTTATCTGGCGATCAGTTGAACCGAACCTTTATTCATGAAAAAAACGGTCGCATTTCTGTTGCAACAAAAATTGCTAAACTATGTTGGCATGAAGAACACCATCTCGCCCACATTAAAATTGCTTTAAATAAATAAAGACGCCAAATTGGCGTCTTTATTTTCTATTTAAGGCATACTCTGCCGTTGCCGTAAAAACAACATCTGAAGATGAATTTAAGCCTGTTTCAAATGAATCTTGAATAACACTAATAATAAAACCAATTGCGACAACTTGCATAGCAATATCATCTGAGATACCGAGCAAGCTACAAGCGAGCGGAATTAATAGTAAGGATCCACCTGCAACTCCAGATGCTCCTGCTGCTGATACAGCTGATAAGACCATTAAAATAACAGCGGTTAAAAAGTCCACTTCAATATTCAATGTGTAGGCTGCTGCCATAGCTAACGTTGATATTGTTACGGCAGCTCCGGCCATGTTAATTGTTGCACCGATAGGAATTGAAACAGCATATGTATCCTTATTTAAGTTCAACTTCTCTGCTAATGCCATGTTAACAGGAATATTGGCTGCTGAACTTCTTGTAAAAAAGGCCGTAATCCCACTTTCTTTTAAACATGTGAAGATAAGTGGAAATGGATTGCGTCCGGTTGCGATAAAAACGATCAGTGGATTGACAACAAGTGCAATAAACACCATCGTTCCAACTAAAACAGCGATTAGCTGACCATAACCTTTAAAGGATGCAAATCCAGTATCGACAATGGTACTATAAACAATACCTAAGATTCCGATTGGCGCAAAACTAATCACCCACTGGACGACTGTTGTAATCGCATCTGATACATTCGAAATAAAAATCTTCGTTGAATCATTCGCTTTCTTTAAGGCAAATCCTAAGATAACAGCCCATGCTAAGACACCTAAGAAATTCCCTTCCATTAAAGCTGTCACAGGATTTGTAGCTATATTAAATAGTAAGGTTTGTAATACTTCACCTACACCACTTGGTGGTGCAATTTCATCTGTACCTGTTTGTAA
>DATGTP010000029.1:0-5194 GCA_035301825.1 Pseudogracilibacillus sp.
TAATTGATGAAGTAAATATGAACATGTACCTCATGAAGCTTGATATATCAACAATCTTATAATTAAAAATTCATAGATAAAATATAGTGTACAGAATTGACAGGGTAGAGGTCGTTGGTTCGAGCCCAATCGGAGTCATCAGCTAAACCCCTTGACGCATATAGCGTTGAGGGGTTTTTATTTATTTAATAATTTATGATATTTACTACCACGTGCAAATAATGTGCAAATTTAACGCAAACTCTAAAAGTCTATGACTTAAAACAAGATACTTTAATCAATTACATAAAAATAGTTACTGAAGCTGCATAATAAAGTAATGTTTGATACAGGCTATAAACGTCAAATGACACTTGGAATAAAATAGAATTTTATGCTAATATAGATAGTATTATAGAGAGGATGATTAGCAAACATGAAGAAGTCTCAATTATTTATTTCAACAAATGCAAAGTTTTACAAAGAAGGTGCACTCTTACCTCTTAAAGATAAACTAGAGTCATTTTCGGATGATCAAATGCTTTATTTAAACTCAATGAATCCTAAAGATCCAACTATCGCATTAATTATTTCTATTTTCGTTGGTTCTCTAGGGATTGATCGTTTTTTCATTGGGGATACAGGTTTAGGAATTGCTAAATTACTCACTTTAGGTGGGTGTGGTGTTTGGACGATTGTTGACTGGTTTCTAATTATGAACCGTACACGTGATAAAAACTTAGAGCGATTACATGAAATCGTTTATCAAGCGTCATAAACTTGAAATAACTATTTCAATCGTACTTGTACTTTATGTTATCATTCTTCAGGTTACAAAGGTTTATTCGCCCATTACATATTTCCTAGGTATTGAAGTACCTACAACTGGGACAACTCGAGCTTGGCTTCAACTTATACAAGGACGAATTAGGGAAGCATTTCAATTTAACGCTTTGTTTTTATTGGCGCCTGCCATTGCTTTTGCTTATTATCAGCTGGCATTTAAAAATAATAAGCGTTATACGATTCCACTTATTATATTTTCTTTTATTTATTTGATTTATGGAATTATTAGAAATTTATAATTTATTTAAAACGTATACTATCTTGATACCAATCTTCGATAGCATACGTTTTTTTATTACAATGAGTGGCTCGAATAGTCGTATTTAACTTCTAACATAGAAACATACTGCTCTGTATGGATTATAATGATAACGATTCAAGTCATAAATATAACTCCTATGTATTCATCCATACAACTTCGCCAATAACTCATAGGCACGTTTTCTCGTCTGAACACTTGGAAGAAGTGGAATAAAGAGTACTTCATCAGCTTGAAAACGTTCTATTAAATCGTCTGTTTGTTCTTTTACCATCTCTGGGTCGCCTACAATAAAATGCTTTCGTTGTTCATGAATCCGTTCACGGTCTTCATCTGTTAAATTATATGCTTTTGCTGTTTCGATTGATGGAAATTGCTTAAATTCAGCAAATGCTTCTTTACCAAGTAACCACACATCTAACACTTTTCCGAGTTGCTCGGCTTCTTCTTTTGTTTCGGCGATCGCCACAAATGGTGCAATAATAACTTTTGGCTTATTTAAATAGTCTGACGGCTTGAAAGCATCACGATATAAACTTGCTGCTTGTGGTCCTGCTAGCATTTTTTCTGATCCGAAAAACGGAAACATACCAAATGTATAACCAATACCTAATTCAGCCGCAAGCTTTGCACTCGATTCTCCCGAAGAGAGTAAATATAAATCTGGTTTACTATCGACAGCAGGATTGGCGACGATTGGATAAAAACGATGTGTATCATCTACATCATTTGTTAAATAATACATGGTATCCTTTATCGCCTGATCATATGGCAAAAAATCTTCCTTCAATTCATTCATAGCAGCTTTTACGACTGGTGTCCCACTATTATTGCCGATTCCTAAATCTATTCGTCCTTTATGAAATCCTTCTAGAGTACGGAAGTTTTCCGCTACTTTAAGTGGACTATAATGCGGGAGCATAACACCTCCTGATCCAATACGTATTGATTGTGTTTCATCAGCGATTTTCATCATTAACATTTCTGGTGAACTATTAGATAGTGCTGGAACATCATGATGCTCCGCTAACCAAAATCGATGAAAGCCTAGCTTTTCTGCATGTTTCGCTAACTCAACAGATGATGCCAATGCTTCATATGCTGTTTGTCCTTCATCGACTTGTGCATAGTCAAGTATGCCTATTTTTACCATGTTTTACCCTCTTTCTTTTTATGTTATCTTTCATGACTTAATAAAATATTAACGATTTCTTTTACGGTAATTTCACCAAAATATTCGCTTAAATTAAAAGAAGATAAGGCACTTTTTAGTTCATCTTCCTTGTATCGCTTTCCTTTAAGCGCTTCTTCAAGATCGTGAATGTCTTTTTGACCAAAAAAATCACCCGTTATTTGAATATCCTTTATTTTACCGCGTTTAACGGTTAAACCGAATGTGATGGTCCCTATTTGAAAACGTTCAGTCGTTTTAAATTCAAATTCACGAAATTCACCATATGTCCAATCCCAATTATTATATTTCTCTTCCGTTAATCGATCAATTCGTTGCCAGTCTTCATTCGTTAACCTGTACTGTTTGGCTTCGTTTATATGGCTTATGCCTAACAATTCACATATCATATACTCCGTAAATTCCCATACATCCATATGACGATGTGCTTCAGATAAATAAGGTCTAATTGCACCAACACGACTTTTAATTGATTTAATGCCATGTGATTGAATCTTTTTTTGATTTGGATTTAATGCCGCTAGCATTGCTTCATAATTAGGGTCAAGTAATAGTGAGTAGCCACAATAAATCCGGCCATTTTCTAAAGTCATGGCAGCACCAGACACCTTTTTCCCTTCAATTGTTAAATCATTTCGTCCTGCTTGCTCGATATTTTCTACCCCTAGTTTTTTTAAAGCGCGAATAGCCGGATCATACAATTGCTTATAATTACCAAATATATTTGTATTACCATCAAGTAAAAAGACAAAACTCATATTTTTATCATCCATATAAATAGCGCCACCACCTGTATCGCGACGGATGACTTTAATGTCTTTTTCTTCAAGATAAGCTTGATTTACTTCCTCATAAGCATTTTGAAATTTTCCAATTTGGATAGCAGGTGTCATCATATAAGGAAACAGTGCATCATCATCTAATCGTAAGTAATCTTTCACATAAACTTGAATAGCCATACTTGTAGCTGGATCATAAACCCACTTACCATTTCGCTCAGGTAAAATTAAATACATTTATCTATTCCCCTTTTCTGTGCAGTTGTGCGACACCATCAATAACAGCTGCAATATCTTCGGTAATCCGAATCGTTTGTGAACGAATCTCGTGTGGAATATAGTAATCTTTTGCATTCATCGTCACAAATAAGGCACGCTCATTTTCTGCTGTCATTTTTTGAAAAGGGTGTTTAATAAATTGGGGTGTTGTATGACCTACACCTATTTCTAAGTAAAGAACTTTACTTTCTTGATGATCATGTAAAAATTGCTCATAACGAGCTTTTTGAGCATGAAAGTCTTCATCTTCTACCATACCTTTTTCTTCTGTACGTTTATTCACTTCAAGAGCTGCACTACATTGCGGACAATACGGAATCATATCTGAAGGGATTTGCATATCTTCTTGCACGGCTGCCATTTGTCGTATTAAAGATTCATCTTTATAAGTTTGCTGATGACAATGATCAATACATTGCATTAAGCCGTACTCACCTTGGATTCGAAACACCTTATCCATATCTATACCAGAAACATGAAATCCATTATCAGCATTCGTTGTAATGACATGAAATGCTTTGTTTGCTAATATGTTTTTTAAATGAACATAAGATTGCCCTACCGGTTGATCAAAGTAATTCATAATGATAAAGCGACTTTGGAAAGCCCAAAATTCTTCAAGACTTTCATATTCATATAGACTTGCTTGTAACATATCTAATAAATGATATTTTTCAATAAAGTCAGGAAAGGCTTGGTTAAATCGTTTGCCGATATAAGTAAAACCATCTGCTGCTGATAAACCTGCTCCAACCCCTAGTACAACGGCTTCTGCTTCCTTGATTAATTCGTATAAGCCTTCTGTTTGTGTGAGATTATCTTTTTTTAATGTTTGCCAATAAGCCATCTACTTACTTTCTCCTTTTCTCAATGCTTTTTCATAAATGGAATAGTCTTCATTTTTATACACATTAAAAATAACATTGATATTTGACTTTGTACTTTTTTTATAGTTTTCTACTGTTTCAATGGCGATTTTTGCTGCTTGTTCATTCGGAAAATTAAATACACCTGTTGAAATGCAACAAAAAGCAATTGAATCTAATTTATAGTGATCTGCAAGTTTTAAACTAGACTCATAGGATGACGCTAGTAATGAAGCTTTTAAAGGAGTAACACCTCGGCTATCAATATAAGGACCTACTGTGTGGATAATATATCTTGCCGGTAAATTATAGCCTTTCGTTATTTTTGCTTTACCGACTGCTTCTTTGCGTCCTTGTTTCCTCATAAGAGCATGGCAAGCTAGTCTAAGCTGAACACCTGCTTTTGTATGAATAATATTATCAATACAATGATGATTGGCTTCCCTACACCCTAACAGCTCACTATTAGCAGCGTTGACAATAGCATCAACTTCTAGTCGAGTGATGTCACCTTGCCACAAGTAAATATCCTTTTCTAGCTCCTGTATATCTTCAAGCTTAATTGTGCCTGAAGATCGATTGTACTTTTTTAAAAAGCCATCTTGTACTTGTAAAAATTCCTTTGATATATCATTCGGCTCTCTGACATTACATAACCCTCGAAAAAGTTCATACTTGTCTTCAAATGAAAGCGGTCGCTCTTCAAACCTTTCTTCCTTTTGTTCTGCTAATAAATAGTTTATTAAATAATCTAACTTCACTTCTTGGTCCATGTAAACAGCACTCCTTCATCAAAAAAAGCGACAAGATTCTATCTCGTCGCTTTCATCCGAAAATTAAGCTTCTTCTAACTCATTAAATGCTGCTTCGTCGACTTCCGTTAATTTGACGACCCAGTTTTCATCGCTATTAGCTGAGTTTAAAAGTGACGGTTCGTTTAATATAGCTTCATTTCGTTCAACAATTTTTCCAGCAAGGGGACTTGTCATCTCCA
>DATGTP010000030.1:0-40184 GCA_035301825.1 Pseudogracilibacillus sp.
AGATGATTCAACGCCTGCAATGTCTGATAAAGCTCGCATCACAATGAATGGTACCTCATACTGATAGCATACTTGGGCAATTGCGGCTGCTTCCATTTCTGCCGCAATCATATCAGGGAAGCCTTCTCTGACAGCTTTTACTTTCAATGGATCGGCCATGAATGTGTCAGCCGTACCAATTAAACCAACATGATGAGGTAATGCTAAACTTTCTAAAATAGCTTGTGTATCTTTAATGAGTTGTGGATCTGCTTTAAATCGAGCAGGCATCTGTGGTATTTGTCCTAGTTCATAGTTAAAGGCTCTTGCATCTGCATCATGATGAACAACCTCATTTGCAATGACAATATCACCTATTTGATAAGCTTCGTTAAAGCCACCTGCTGATCCTGTATTAATGACACGCTCTATATCATAATTCTGCATTAAAATAGTTGTAGCCATTGCAGCATTCACTTTACCAATACCTGACTTTAGTAAAATGATATCCGTATTCTCAATTTTACCTTCATAAAAAGTGACATGAGCCTTAACTGTCTCATGATTGACAGTCATCATTTCCTTAAAATATGCTATTTCTTCATCCATGGCACCAATAATTGCAATTGTCATTTATGCTATCTCCTTAACTTATATCTAATGTTAGTTAGGTAAATTATAATCACTTACTAACTCGACTTTTTTAACTTGCCAACCTTCCTGATCAATCCACGATAAATAGACTTGATAGGATTCATTTGTTTCTAAATCAGTGACGATTGAAAATATTTTGTTGTGTCCATCATTACCAACCCATACTTCAGTTAGCATGTCTTCATTAACACCTAGCGCTTGAACGATAGCTTGTTTAATTTCAATTCTATCATCTGAACCATCTTCAAATTTTGTATAGTGCTCTTCATCTTCTTGCTTCGTGCCAATTGGTTGCCAATTAGCGACATATGTACGAATGACGTTAGGTTCATCTCCACCTTCAATGACATCGATCGCTGATGATTCATCAGCGTCCTTAATTGAAGTAGAGCCGTTTTCTTCCTCATCTTCCTTGTTCATGTCTTCATTACTGTTATTTGAATGCTCACTATTTTCTTCATTTGATGATTGATTTTCATCGTCATTTATAAGTTCATCTTCTAGCTCATTGTTTTCATCTTGATTGATTAGCTCATTATTGTTTTGATTTGAATCTTTATCATCTGATTTTTTTGTAAACATCATACTAACGAGAACAATTAAACAAAGAATGGCTACAATAATTAAGATATTGACAATCTTTTGTGACCTTTTTTGTTTATTTGCTAATGATCTGCTCCTCTTATTTAAATCACCCATAGTTTCACCTCTTGGAAAAGAATGAGAAAAAAGAAACGAGTGAATCACTCATTTCTTTTTATCTTTATTTTACTTCTAAAATTTTAACTTCAATATCCCCACCAGGCGTATTGACTGAAACTTGCTCCCCTTGGCCATGACCAATTAAACTTTTAGCCATTGGCGAGTCGTTTGAAATGCGTCCTTCGAATGGATCCGCTTCTGCAGAACCTACAATTGTATATGTTTCTTTTTCACCATTTGGTAGCTCTTGAAATGTTACTGTTTTACCTAAACCAACAACATCTAAATCGTCGTCACTTTCAATAATGACTGCATTGCGAATCATTTTTTCAACTTGTGCAATACGTGTCTCTACAAATGCTTGTTCTTCTTTTGCCGAATCATACTCGGAGTTCTCTGATAAATCACCAAAATCACGTGCCACTTTAATACGTTCTACTACTTCTTTTCGTTTTACCGTTTTTAAGTCGTGTAATTCTGCTTCTAATTTTGCTTTCCCTTCTTCTGTTACATAATATTGTTTTTCCTCAGCCATTTCTGACACTCCATTCCCATTTAAAATCTTATATATTATTTTTTCACACTCATCGTTAAACCATCACCTATTGGGATAATCGTCGAACTATATTCACTTTGTTCCATGAGCCAACGATT
This sequence comes from Pseudogracilibacillus sp., assembly GCA_035301825.1. Lineage (GTDB taxonomy): Bacteria > Bacillota > Bacilli > Bacillales > Amphibacillaceae > Pseudogracilibacillus. The sequence continues at coordinate 1,990 of DATGTP010000030.1, forward strand.
AAATTGATCAATTTTGTCTGCTAATTTCTTTAATCGTTTACTTTCAACTTGCTTACGATTTGCAACATAACCTCTGAATAAAATGTTATCACAAACAATCACTGTTTCTTCATTGACTAAAGGTTGAACGAGTTCGAAAAACTCTTTATATTTTCCTTTTGCCGCATCAATAAAAATGAAGTCGTAACTTTCATCTTGGTCATAAAGATTTTCAATAACCTCTATGGCATCTCCTAAAAGCACATTAATTTGATCCTCTTTATTCATACGCTTTATATTTGAAATGGCTTCTGAATACATCTCTTCATTTCGTTCAATCGTTGTCACATAAGTTTGACTATAGGCTGTTTGCATTCGTAATGCTGAATAACCGATAGCAGTACCAATTTCTAAGATTCGTTTTGGTCGTTTTAATTTAATTAACTGCTCAATAAAATTCATACTAACAGGCTCCATAATTGGAACGCCATGTTCTTCTGCATACTGCTCTAAATCAATCATCCAATCTTCACGATTTGGTAATGTTTCTAATAAATACTTATTCAACTCTTCCATTTTTATCCTCATTGATTATTCATTTTCTTCTGTTTCTTCAGCTTCTTCTTGGAGATCATACCATTCTTGTCGATATTCATTGACAACAGCATTATGCTCATCTAATGTGTGGCGATAAAATGTTTCACCATTTGGTCTAGCATAAAAATATAACTCCGTAAACTCTTCGCCTTCAGGATTTAATACACCTAATATTGATTCCAAACTTGGTGAACTAATTGGTCCTGGAGGTAATGTTTTTGTTTTATAAGTATTGTATGGTGAATCAACATCGATATCATCATAACTCACAATTGTCTTATGTTCTCTTAAGGCATATAGTGCTGTTATATCACTTTGTAATGGCATTCCTTCATCTAGACGATTAAAGAACACTTGTGCAACTTTTGGTCGATCTTCTGTAAATTTAGATTCCTTTTCGACAATAGATGCTAATGTTAGAATTTCATGTACGGTTAACTCTGAATCCTCAACAGCTTCTTCATTTTCAAGGACAATCGACTGTGTTCTAGAAATCATTTCTTTTATCACATCAGCAGGTGTTGGATTTTCTTCATAAAAATCATATGTCCCTGCAAATAGGTAACCTTCTAAAGCATAAATTAAATCATCTTCTAACACTTCATCTGTCACCGTATTTGGATATGCTTCCATTAATTCTTTAATAAAGGATTCATCTGTTACTTCTTCTAAAAATTCATCTTCACTAAAATCTAGTTTATTAGCCATGATTGAAGCAATATCTTCAATATCTCTTCCTTCTGGAACTGTTATCCGATGAATCGGTTCTTCCATTACTTTACCTGTTTGTAATTCCTCAATAATATCATCTATATCCATTGATTTGGATAAGGTATAAGTTCCAGCTTGAAATGATGCTTGGTTTTTAAACTTAACGTAGTATTTAAAAATACGACCATCATGGATGATATCGTTATCTTCTAATATGTCTGCAATTTGCGAATTAGATGATCCAATCGGTATTTCAATTTCGATTTCTGTTTGATCATCTTCATCTACAGGACTTAATCCTTTTGATACATAGTTATATCCCATGTAAACACCTAATAGTAATATGATTGATAATAACCCAATCGTAATTAACAATACACGTCTTACTATTTTGGCTTCTTTACGATTCTTTTTCAAGCTCGTTTCTTTTTCAAACTTATTTTTGTTATTATTATTCTGTTTTGTTGTCATCTTCATTTACCCCTTACACATTCTCTTCAATTCGTAAGAGAGGATACAAGCAAAGAAGAAAACGATTATAAACCGTTCTCTTCTGCTAATGTATTAATCATTTCTTCAACCATATCCCATTCATCATCTGACTCAATTGGGAATAAACTTAAACCATCTTCACCTTTGCTCTTATCTTCTTCAAAACGAAATGCATAAATTTCAGCTTCATCTTGTTCAAGTTGTTCAACAGGTACTAAACAAATATAAGAGTGGCCTGTTTCATCGACATCAAACGTGAACACTGTTTCAAATAAATGCTCTTCTCCATTTTCGTCTGGAATGATAATTCTTTCATTTTGCTCTTCTTGTCCCATTATTGGACCTCCTAAATTTTGTCTAAATATGTTTGTAATATCATGACAGCAGCCATTTTATCAATGACTTGTTTACGTTTTTGTCTACTCATATTACCTTCAATTAATGTTCGCTCTGCAGCTACTGTCGTTAAGCGTTCATCGATAAAGTGAATCGGTAAATTGAAAGTGCGTTGTAGTCGATTAGCATATATTTCTGTTAATTTTGCACGATCACCAATTGAACCATCCATATGTTTAGGTAAGCCTAAGACAATCTCAGATACTTCATATTCATTGATAATCTTTTTTAACGCTTCATCTGCAGTCGACATATCATTTTCTGTCCATTCCAAAGTTGTTATTCCTTGGGCTGTCATTTTCAAGGCGTCACTTACTGCGACACCAATTGTTTTTGATCCGACGTCCAATCCTAATATGCGCATTTATTTATTCATGTCTTTCAAATAATATTTAACTAATTCTTCAATGACTTCGTCTCTTTCAATTTTTCTGATTAAGTTTCTTGCATTATTATAACGTGGAATATAAGCTGGATCACCCGAAATTAAATAACCAACAATTTGATTAATTGGGTTATATCCTTTCTCGTTTAAAGCATCATGAATTGTTTGTAATGTTGCTTTAATCTCATCATCATAATTATCATCTGAGAAGCTGAATTTCATTGTTTTATCAATTGAACTCATATTAACACCCCGTTCTCTTCTTTCTTATATTTATTTTACCACGTTTATACAATTTATTATATCTTAATATCATTAATTTAATGTATCTGTAATATAATTTTCTACGATTGCTAGAGCTTCTGTAATTTTATTCGGATCTTTTGCACCAGCTTGTGCCATATCTGGTCGGCCTCCACCGCCACCACCACAAATTTGTGCTGCTTGCTTAATTAAATGACCTGCATGTAACTTTCTTTCGACTAAATCTTTTGTTATTCCTGCTGCGAATTGGACTTTACCTTTATTTTCAGTTGCTAACAGTATAACACTTGAACCAATTTTTTGCTTAAAATCATCGATCATATTTCGTAATTGGTTCATATCCTGTACAGAAACTTGTGCAGCCAGAACTTTTACCCCTTGAATCGTTTGTACTTGTTCTAATAAATCATCTATTTCAGCATTCGCCATTTTCGCTAATAATGATTCATTCTCTTGCTTCATCTCTTTCATTTCTTCGTAAGTGTTAGTAATCTTATCTAATACACGTTCTTCAGATGTTTTAAGAGCAGTTGTCACTTCTTCTAATAACGATAATTTATCATTCATAAAATTAAATGCTTCTTTACTTGTCACTGCTTCAATACGTCTTACACCTGCACCAATACCACTTTCAGCTACGATTTTAAAGAGGCCGATTTCACTACTATTGAACACATGACAACCACCACAAAGCTCTTTACTATATTGACCTATTTGAACAACACGAACAATGTCTCCGTATTTCTCTCCAAATAAAGCCATTGCACCAATTTTCTTTGCTTCATCTATTGACATTTCATCAATTTGAAGTGGAATGCTTTCCCATATTTTCTCATTTACAATCTTTTCAATTTCTTTTAACTCTTCTTCTGTTACTGATGAGAAATGATTAAAGTCAAATCGTAGTCTACTTGATTCTACTAATGATCCTGCTTGGTGAACATGATCACCGAGCGTATCTTTTAAAGCCTGATGTAATAAGTGAGTTGCCGTATGGTTTTTCACGATTTGCTTCCGCTCTGAAAGATCTATTGTTGCTGTAACAGAATCACTTGCATGTAATTCGCCAGATAATACATGTCCAAAATGAATGTGTTGACCCCGTGGTGCTTTTTTTACATTGTCTATTTGAACGCTAGCATTTTTTGTTTCAATCAGACCAAGGTCCGCAACCTGTCCTCCACTTTCAGCATAAAAAGGTGTCTTTTCTAAAATAATCATAACCTGATCGCCCTTCTCAGCTAGTTCTACTTTTGATTCATCAACAAATAAACTCGTTATCTTCGTCTCTGTTTCAAATGTATCGTAACCAATAAACTCACTTTCATCTTCTAAAGATGTTAAAAGTTCATTTTGTACTTGCATGGAATCTGTTTGCTGTCTAGCATCCCTAGCACGTTGACGTTGTTTTTCCATTTCATTTTCAAAGCCAACTTCATCAATTGAGAAACCATATTCTTGAACAAATTCTTCTGTTAATTCTTTTGGAAATCCATAAGTGTCATATAATTTAAATACTGTCTCACCTGAAATCGTTTCTTCTTTCTTGTTTTTAGCTTCTTCGACAACTTGAGATAAGATAGCCATACCTTCATTAAGCGTCTCGTAGAAACGCTTTTCTTCGGCTTCAATAATATTTGCAATATGGTCCTTTTGTTCAATCACTTCAGGATAGTAATCTTTCATGATGTCTCCTACTGTTGGAACAAGCTTAAACATGAAAGGCTCATTAATGCCAATGTTTTTTGCATAACGGACAGCACGACGAATGAGTCTACGTAAAATATAGCCACGCCCTTCATTTGATGGCAGTGCATGATCACCTACCGCAAAAGCAACTGTACGAATGTGATCGGCAATGATTTTAAATGAGACATCCTTCTCTTGGTCTTGCCCATATTTAACATTTGCCATTGTCTCTATATCTTTCATTATTGGGATAAATAAATCTGTATCATAGTTCGTTGGAACATTCTGAATGACTGATGCCATCCGTTCTAATCCCATCCCAGTATCAATGTTTTTATTTGGTAAAGGCGTATATGTATCATCACTATTATGATTAAACTCACTGAAAACAAGATTCCATATTTCTAAATACCGTTCATTTTCTCCGCCTGGATATAATTCAGGGTCATTCGAATCATTTCCATATGATTCACCACGATCATAAAATATTTCCGTATTTGGACCACTTGGCCCTTCCCCGATATCCCAAAAGTTTTCTTCTAATCGAATAATCTTAGATGGGTCTAAGCCTATTTCTTTTGTCCAAATATCATAAGCTTCATCATCTTCTGGGTGAACTGTAATGTATAAAAGGTTTTGATCAAAGCCAACCCATTTATCACTCGTTAAAAACTCCCAAGCCCATTGGATTGCTTCTTTTTTAAAATACTCTCCAATTGAAAAATTACCTAACATTTCAAAGAAAGTATGGTGTCTTGCTGTAAATCCTACATTTTCAATATCATTTGTTCGAATAGCTTTTTGAGCATTCACAATGCGCGGATTGTCCGGCACAACTGTTCCGTCAAAATACTTTTTTAATGTTGCAACACCACTATTAATCCAAAGTAATGATGGATCATCCTTTGGTACGAGTGAAGCACTTTTTTCAACTTGATGATTTTTTTCTTTAAAAAAACGAATAAATAATTGTCTAATTTCAGCTGCAGTTAATTGTTTCATTTTATTTACCTCCAACATTTTATTTAAAACAAAAAAAATACTCCTCTCTGCAATATTGCAGGGACGAGATTATTTCGCGGTACCACCCTTATTATGTATATGATACATATACATCACTTAAACAAATAACGGTTTGTCTCCGGTAGCTTTTAAACTACATTCAAGTAAGAGCTTCCCTTCAACTGTTAATAGGATTCGTCGCACCAACATCAAATCCCTCTCTTCAAATCAACAAAGAAAAAGGTACTTATTTACTATCATCATGTTCTTTTATATCATTTACAGATAGTATAGGCAAGGAATAGCGAAATGTCAATGTTCATGCAATTCATTTTCATGATAAGCCTGTATAATGGCATAGGTACTCGTAAGAATTGGAATAGCAAGAATCATGCCAATTAAATTAAAGAAATAACCTGCACCTAAAACAAACATTAAAACAATCATTGGATGAATCTTCACTGTCTTTCCAATGATAAATGGGGCGATAATCAACCCTTCAATGATTTGGGTTAAGCTCATCACAATTAAGCTGATGATAAAGTAATTAAATGATATAGTGTGAGCGACTAATAGAATGGGAATCCCGCCTATCATTGGTCCAAAATAAGGAATAATATTCATCAAGCTAGCAAATAAACTAAGCGATAATTTATGTGGCATATTCATAACTGTAAAGCTTATAAAATAAACTGAGAAAACGACAGTAAACAAAATAAGCTGACTTTTAAAAAAGAGAATAAATTGTTTTCGGATAATTACTAAGCTAATCATCATTTGTTTAAAGCGGATTTTATCAAGGTTTTTCTTGAAATAACTTTTTAACTTATCCATATCTTTAATAAGATAATACAAGCTAAAAGGAATAATTGGACTTAATAAGAGAAGTTGAATCATGCGATTCAAATAATTTATTGTTCTTTCTGTATAAACAGATTTATTCTTTTGAAAATACTCTGCAATTTGTTGCATCGTTTCCTGGATAAATGTTGGCATCTTAGCTTCAATTTCACTATAGACAATGAGCTCATCAAGTAAGATTTGTATATTGTTAATAATCGTCATAAAATCATGTAAGATCATATGATAAATGTATTTGATGATTACGATGCTCACAATGAAAAAACCGAACATCATGAGCAAGAAGCTCGTCATTCTGTTTATTCGATAAGTCTCAAGTTTCAAGATAAACGGATAAATTAATAAGATGATAATAAGGGCAGTTACAAAAGGAAAGCTGATTAATAAAATAATATCAATCGTTCTTTTTATAAAAGTTATTTGCAACAAAAAGATACAAATGATAAATATAGCGACACTCATAAGAACAAGACGTTTAGGCATAAAAAAACCTCCTATACTTAGCATTTGTATAAGAGGCTCATTTCATACGATTATCTTCAAAATCAAATGGTGATACATCATATCTTTCAAATTCAACTAAATTTTGCATCATTTCTTTCACGATATCTTCTTCCGACAGATTCTCTTCAACTTTAACAGGCGTCTCAACTTCCTCTATAAAAGTGACCTTGTCATCGTCTGTATCACCAAAGTCATTTGCTATTTGCTCTTTCAAGGACGTATATCTCTCTTTTATATCTGTTTGTTTTATCCCCGTTAAAAAAGCATCCATATCACCACAAATAACAAGGGATTGTGTACTTCTTGTTACAGCAGTATAAAGTAAATTTTTTCGTAACATGCGCCGGTAGGTCTTAACGACTGGCAAGATCACAATGGGAAATTCACTCCCTTGCGATTTATGAATTGAAATACAGTAAGCATGCATCATATTAATATAATCTGATCGTTTATAGAGAACATCTGTTTCATCATATTGAACAACGATTTGTTCTTCTTTATCCTCTGTTTCGTTTTTTCGAAAAATCTGAACAATCTTACCGATATCCCCATTGAACACTTTATCTTCTGGTTGATTTACCAGTTGTATGACCCGGTCTCCAACTCGGTAGGTGAGATCATTAAAGTGAACCTCTCTTTTATGATCTGATTGAGGATTAATGAATTGTTGAACCGATACATTAATAGCATGAATACCGGCTTCTGTACGATACATTGGCGCTAATATTTGAATATCATACGGATTATATCCTTTTTTAACCGCTCGCTCAAAAACAGTGGTCACCGCATCTAACACTTGGCGTTCATTACATTTTAGAAAACTAAAATCACTCGCATTTTTCAGTTCATTTTCAGTACACGTATTTTGCTTAATTGAATGTGCTATATCAATAATTTTAGATCCATCTTTTTGCCTGTAAACCTCAGTTAATTGAACGAATGGAATATGTACAGTTTGGAGTAAGTCAGCTAATACTTGGCCAGGACCAACCGAAGGTAACTGATCCTCATCCCCTACAATTAAGACTTGCATATGATCGGGTATCGCTTTAAATAAATGATTAGCTAGCCAGGTATCTACCATTGAAAATTCATCAATAATGATAAATTTTCCAGACAAGCGATCATATTCATTTTTTTCAAATACATCATGCCCATCCCAACCAAGTAAGCTATGAATTGTCATCGCTTTAATTCCTGTTGATTGTTCAAGGCGTTTGGCTGCCCTTCCTGTTGGCGCTGTTAATATAAAGGGATAGTCCGCCCGCTTCGTATATTCTTTAACATCTAAGGATAAATCATTTAAAGATGCATAGGCTTGTAAAATCGCCTTAATAACGGTCGTTTTACCTGTTCCAGGTCCACCTGTTAAGATCATGACTTTTGAATGTATAGCCGCCTTAATTGCCGTAAATTGATCATTTCCATATACAATACTTTCATCTTCTTCACTTGTTTCAATTATTTCTTTTAATTTTTCATCTTTTACTTGAGAAGTTACCTTCTTCTCTAATAATCTTTTTAAATGAGTACTAAAACTTGTTTCCGCATAATGCAAAGAAGGTAAGTATACTTTTTCATTAAAAATAACGAGTTTACCTTCCTCATCTAATGTAGCAATATGGTCAATTAACACATCATCCGTTACATTTGGAACGCGTAATATCTTTCTCATATCATCAATACATTCTCTTAAGGGTAAATATACATGACCGTTTAATGTGGCGTTCTGTAATGCATAAATCCCGCTCGCTTGAATCCGATGTTGATCTAACTTATCTATTTTATTAAATTCAGCAATTTTATCTGCAGTCGGAAAACCAAACCCTTCGACTTCTAACACAAAATCATAAGGGTTTGTTTCAATATAAGATAATGTATCTTCTTTATAATACTTATATAGTTGTTGAGCCATCTTTAAACTTAAGCCATATGAGGTCAGTTTAATGGCAACTTGTTCAAAGCCTCGTTGTTCTTTTAAAATACGAAGCAAGGACTTTCCTGTTTTTTCATTTAAACGTGGAACATCTTTCAATCGATCAGGCTCATCTAAAATACGTTCAATTGCTTTTTCACCAAAGTGTTCAACGATATTTGTCGCTGTTCGCTTCCCGACACCAGGAAATAAGTCACTTGATAAATATTCAATCAGGCCATCTTCTGTTTTCGGTACATATGTCTCATATTGATCTACTTTGTATTGTAGGCCATATGATTTATGTTCAAATAATTGACCATAGAATGTATATAAAACACCCTCTTGTAAATTACCAAAATAACCCGTGATGACAATATCATCTTCTTCATAAGCTGATTCATTTGTTTCATGTATGTTCAATCGTGCAATCGTAAAGAGATTCGCTTCATTTGTATAGATCGTAAACATAATTTCGCCCATCATATATGAACGATTCTCTTCAGTTTGCTTGTCGTCTATCATTGCTAGAACTCCTTTTACGATTGATTTTTTATAAGATCTAATGCTTGCTGACTTAATGTATGATTTGGTTCACTTGCTAAAGAGTCTTCTAAATATTGAACAGCTAAGTTTACATCTTCATCATGAACCGCAATGATTGCTAAGTTATACATGGCATCAGCATGGGATGAATCTTTTTGCAAGACTTCTTCTAAAATAGCTTTTGCTTCTGTTAAATAATTTGCTTGTGCTAATGTGAGCCCGTATTGGAACAATTTATTTAAATCTTCTTGATCAAGCTCTGATGCTCGCTGTAAATAGGTTAAAGCATACATAAATTGCTCTTTTTGAATGAGTGTCATGCCTACCATAAAATAAACATCACTATGATCTAAACCTAAGCTTAAAGCTTCCTTTAGAAAAGTAAGTGACTTATCAAAGTCCTCTAGCTCATAATAGATTGTTCCTAGTCCATAATAAGCTGTTGCCATTTCTTTATCTAATTGTATTGCTCGCTCGTAAATTTTTATAGCTTCATCATACTGACTTAATTCAACTAAAAGATTGGCAAAGTTAACATAATGAATCGGTTCTTCTGGATTTTCTTCAATTAATTCGATTAACTTTTTTGCAGCACCTTCTAGATCGCTTTTCTCTAATAACGTTTGAATTTCTTTCATTTGTTCGTCCACAATCTTTACCTCTTATCCAACATATTGTAATTGTTTTTCTTCACTATAAATTTTATCGATTGTTCCCCCACCAAGACAAACATCTCCATCATAAAACACAACTGCTTGACCTGGTGTAATCGCTCTTTGCTTATGATCAAATGTAATAAGTGCTTGACCATCTTCTTGTAAAGTGACGGTAACACCTGAGTCTTTTTGACGATAACGGAATTTTGCCGTACATGTAAATGAATCTGTTAAATCTGCTTCATTAATCCAATTTAAATCCGTTGCAATTAAACTCGATGAATATAAAGCTTCATGATCACTGCCTTGTTCAACATACAAAATATTATCTTTTAAATTTTTTCCAACGACAAACCAAGGCGCACCTTCACCGCCAATACCAAGTCCGTGACGTTGGCCAATCGTATGATACATTAAGCCATCATGCTTCCCTTTAACTTCACCAGACAAAGTTTGCATTTCACCCGGTTGAGCCGGTAAATATTCACTTAAAAATTCTTTAAAGTTACGTTCACCAATAAAACAAATCCCTGTAGAATCTTTTTTCTTTGCTGTTGCTAAATTTGCTTTCTCAGCAATTTCGCGTACTTGATCTTTTTGCAAGTGACCAAGCGGAAACATAATTTTTGCAAGGACATCACTTGTTAATTGATTTAAAAAGTAGGTTTGGTCTTTATTATGATCAACACCACGTAACATCTCTGTTTTACCATCTACCGTACGAACTTGAGCGTAATGACCTGTTGCAACAAAGTCTGCACCAATTGATAAAGCATAATCTAAAAACATTTTAAATTTAATTTCTTTATTACACATGACGTCTGGGTTTGGTGTTCGGCCTTTTTTGTATTCATCTAAAAAGTAAGTAAATACTTTATCCCAATATTCTTTCTCAAAATTAACTGAATAATATGGAATACCAATTTGATTACACACTTCTACAACATCTTTATAATCCTCTGTTGCCGTGCAGTATCCAGTCTCATCTGTATCATCCCAGTTTTTCATAAAAACCCCGATCACATCGTAGCCTTGTTCCTTTAATAATAATGCCGTAACTGAAGAATCTACACCGCCACTCATCCCAACAACAACACGAGTACCTTTATTCATTGTTTATCCTCTTTCCTTACTTAAGTTTTTCATATAATTCACATAAAGCGTGAACTGTTTTTTTAATTTCTTCTTCTGTATTTAAATGGCTAAAACTAATCCGTATAGACCGTAATATTCTTTCATCTTGATCACCGAACATTGCTAATAAGACATGAGACGGCTCTATGGCACCTGCCGTACAAGCACTCCCGCTTGATACAGCTATTTGTTTTAGATCTAAATTCGTTAGTAGTATATCATTTTTCACCCATGGAAAATACACATTTATAATATTGTTTACTTTATTGTCAACATTTCCATTAATTTCATAAGGGACTCCTTGATCCTCTAATGTTGATAAAAACAAATTATGCAAGTGTTCTATCATTTGATTGTCTACTGCTCGTTCTTCTTTGATTCGCTGAGCTGCTTCAGCAAATCCAAGGGCACTCGTCACATTTTCTGTTCCTGCTCTCAGTTGATGCTCTTGATTCCCACCAAATATAATTGGCTTTATTTGAATATCTTTATTTTTATACAATAAACCAATTCCTTTTGGCCCTTCTATTTTATGACTCGACATCGATAATAAATCAACATTTAATGCAGTTACATCAATAGGTAATGGACCAAAAGCTTGAACAGCGTCTGTGTGGAATATAATATTCTTTTCTTTAAATAGTTGCCCGATATCTTTAATTGCTTGAACGACACCTGTTTCATTATTGACATACATAATTGAAGCAAGGATTGTATCTTCTCGAATAGCTTCCCTTAATTCTTTCAGATCCATCATACCTTCTTGGTCTACGTTTAAATATGTTATAGAAAATCCAAGTGACTCTAGAAATGCCATAACATTTAAGACGGCATGATGTTCTTGTTTCGTCGTTATAATATGCTTTCCTAGCTCCTGTTTTGCAAAAGCAGCACCGATAATTGCTAAGTTATTAGCTTCTGTACCACCACTCGTTAAAATAATTTCATCACGAGAAGCACCTATTGACTGTGCTAGCTTTAAACGCGCTTCATCTAGATAAAACTTCGCTTCTCGGCCTTTTTGATGAATACTAGAGGGATTCCCGTACACATTTTTTTCAATTTGATTCATTTTATGAATGACACGATCATTCATAGGCGTCGTTGCCGCATGATCAAGATAGATCATCTTTATCTTCCTTCCTAAATATAAAACATATATGCTTCGTGTTTTTCCCCGTCGGCTTCCTTCACTAAATCTGCCAAACTTGTTGAGTCGAGCACATCTCTTACAACATCACGAATTCTTAGCCAAAGTGATTGTTGAGCAGGTTCTTCATCTTCAATACCTTCTACAGGTGTAATCGGCCCTTCTAGCACTCTAATAATATCTCCTGTTGATATATCAGATGCGTCCATTGCTAAAATATAACCACCATAAGCCCCACGCACACTTTTTATTAATCCAGCATTCCGTAAGGGTGCTGCTAATTGCTCTAAATAATGAGTAGATAATCCCTTATCATCCGCAATTGATTTTAATGAAATAGGGCCTTCACCATATTTTTTTGCTAATTCAATCATCACCGTTAAACCATAACGTCCTTTAGTTGAAATTTTCATTATGACACCTCATTTAAACTATTCTATCTTTAAGGTCTTATAATACCTTGTCCACTATACAAAATTCAATCCTTATTATATCATGAAGAGTACTGTCTTGCATTTTAATGATTTCAAGACTAGGCTTAACTTATCAAGTAAAAAAGGAACGGATATAAAATGAGTCAAAAACCTTTAGCAGTAAGAATGAGACCTACAAGCATTGATGATATTATCGGACAATCTCATTTAGTAGGCGAAAATAAAATAATCCGCCGGATGGTTCAATCAGGCAATATTGCTTCCATGATCTTATTTGGCCCACCAGGCACTGGAAAAACTTCCTTAGCTTATGCTATAGCGAGTAGCTTAAATTGCCACGTTCGGAAGCTCAATGCTGTGATCGATAAAAAGAAAGATATGGAGATCGTTGTTGAAGAAGCTAAAATGTTAGGTGGTAAATTCATTTTAATTTTAGATGAGGTTCATCGTTTAGATAAACAAAAACAAGACTTTTTATTACCACATTTAGAAGATAATTTAATCACAATGATTGGTTGTACAACAAGTAACCCTTATCATGCCATTAATCCAGCCATTAGAAGCCGATGTCATTTATTTGAAGTAGAGCATTTGTCAATTGATCAGGTGAAAGACATGATTGATAAAGCTTTACAAGATAAAGAAAATGGTTACGGAGACAAGCAAATTTCAATTTCTGCTGAAGCTAAAAATCATTTTGCTCAAAGTGCAAATGGTGATTTGCGGAGCTTATTAAATGGCATCGAACTTGCCGTTACTTCTACCCCGGAAAATGATAATGGAATCATTGAAATAAATCTTGAAGTAGCCGAACAATGTATGCAAAAGAAAAGCTTTTCACATGATAAAGATGGGGATGCCCATTATGATGTCCTATCTGCTTTTCAAAAATCGATTCGTGGTAGTGATGTCAACGCATCCCTTCATTACTTAGGAAGATTAATTGAAGCAGGTGATTTGGACAGTATAGCGCGACGTTTGATTGTTATTGCCTATGAAGATATCGGTCTTGCCAATCCCCATGCGGGACCAAGAGCTATTGCAGCTGTTGAAGCTGCAGAGCGTGTTGGTTTTCCAGAAGCGAGAATCCCTTTAAGTGTCGCTGTTGTCGAACTTGCACTCTCACCAAAATCAAACAGTGCCTATAAAGCTTTGGATGCGGCTTTAACTGATATTCGCAACGGCAAAAGTGGAACAATTCCTAACCACTTAAAAGATGCCCATTATAAAGGTGCTGAAAAACTTGGGCGTGGACTTGACTATAAATATCCTCATAACTATGAGGGATCATGGGTTGAACAACAATACTTACCCCAGGAAATCAATAGCCGCCAATACTACAAACCAAAAACAACCGGAAAATTTGAACAAGCTTTAAAAATGGTCTATGACAATATTAATCAGAGTAAGAAAAAGTAAATATGATAGTATAATAAACAATCCTTCCGTCCATACTTATATTACACAGTTGATTAAGTATGATGGAGGGATTTTTTTATGACTATAACGCGGCAAGATGCCTGGTCAAATGAAAATGATTTATTATTAGCTGAAACAGTATTAAGACATATCCGTGAAGGAAGTACACAGTTAAACGCTTTTGAGGAAGTTGGCGATATGCTAAACCGAACGTCTGCGGCCTGTGGTTTTAGGTGGAATGCAGTTGTTCGTAATGATTATTATGAAGCTATTGAGTTAGCAAAAAAACAGCGTAAACAACTTAAGAGAAAGCATCTTCATTGGGCACCAAAACAAAAGCGGGCAATGACTACAAAGCATAAACCACTTGATTATATTCACGATATGATGGCTTTACTAGAGTCTTTAAATCAGCAATTACACTCAACAGAATTAAGTAGTGAACTAACGGAAAAAAATCGCCAATTAACGAAAGAAAATAATTTATTAAACAAACAATTAAAGCAAACTCGGAAACGATTAAATACAGTTGAATCAGACTATCAAGCATTTATTCAAATAATGGATCGAGCAAGAAAATTGTCCTTACTCGATGCAAGTGAACAAGTGAAGCAGCCAATGTTTAAAATGGATCGCAATGGTAATCTAGAACAGTTTGCAAAATAAAACGATCCGGACTAGCTTAAATAGCTAGTCCGGATCGTTTGTCTTTTAGTCTTCGTCTTCTTCTAATTCAATTTGTTCAATATAAAGTTCATTTAATTGATTTGTACTCACACGACTTGGTGCATCTGTTAACAAGTCAGAAGCAGATGCTGTTTTAGGGAAAGCAATAACGTCTCTAATATTAGACGTACCTGCTAATAGCATCACTAAGCGGTCTAAGCCTAGCGCTACTCCTCCATGTGGTGGAGCACCTAACTCTAGTGCTTCTAACAAGAAGCCAAATTGCTCATGAGCTGATTCTTCTGTAAACCCTAAAGCTTCGAACATCTTATCTTGAACTTCTTTTTGATAAATACGTAAAGATCCACCACCAAGCTCATAACCGTTTAGAACGATGTCATAAGCATTGGCACGAACTTCTCCTGGATTTGAACTTAATTTATCAATATCTTCTTCTACTGGTGATGTGAATGGATGGTGAGCCGCTGTATAGCGTTTAGCGTCTTCATCATACTCAAATAATGGCCAGTCAACAACCCATAAGAAATTATATTTAGACTCATCAATAAGTCCCAGTTGTTTAGCTAATTTGAGACGTAAATGGCCTAATGCGTCACGTACGACTGATGGTGTATCAGCACCGAATAATAGTAAGTCTCCATCTTCTACTTGAGCCAATTCATATATTGCTTTCTTTTCTTCATCAGAGAAGAATTTTGCAATCGGTCCAGTAAAGTCACCATCTGCCACTTTAATCCATGCTAAACCTTTTGCACCATATGTTTTCACATATTCCGTTAAATCCCCGTCAATGTCACGGCGTGTAAATTCATCTGCATTTCCCTTCACATTTAAAAGATTAACAATTCCACCTGAATTAGCCGGTCCACTGAATACTTTAAAGTCACTGTTTTTAACAATGTCTGTTACATCAATTAATTCCATGTCGAAACGTGTATCTGGTTTATCTGAACCAAATCGTCTCATTGCTTCATCGTATGGCATACGTTCGAACGGAAGGTTAATATCAATGTTTAAAACATCTTTCATTACACGCTTCATCATACCTTCGACCATTTCCATAATCTCTTCGCTTGATAAAAAGGTTGTTTCGATATCGACTTGTGTAAATTCTGGTTGACGATCTGCTCGTAAATCTTCATCTCGGAAACAACGTGCAATTTGATAATATTTTTCAAAACCACTCATCATCAGCATTTGTTTAAATAATTGTGGTGATTGTGGTAATGCATAAAACTCACCAGGGTGAACACGGCTTGGAACGAGATAGTCACGCGCACCTTCTGGTGTACTTTTCGTTAAAATCGGTGTTTCCATCTCTAAATAGTCATCTTCATTTAAGTAATTACGAATAGCTTGAGTCGCTTTGTGTCGTATTTTAAAAATACTTTGCATTTCGTCACGTCTTAAGTCAAGATAACGATACTTTAATCGTAAATCTTCTGAAACATCTTGTGCTTCATGAATTAAAAATGGTAAGTTTTTTGATTTGTTTAAAACATTGATATTTGAAACAGTCACTTCAATTGTTCCTGTAGCAATGTTCGGATTGATTGTATCTTCATCACGCTTAATAACTTTACCTTCTATCTCAATCACAAATTCACTTCTTAATCTTTCTGCAATTTCTAAAGCTTCTTTAGAATAGTTCGGATTAAATACAATTTGAACGATTCCAGAACGGTCGCGTAAATCAATAAATATTAAATCTCCTAAATCACGACGACGATGAACCCATCCTTTAAGACGTACAGTTTCTTCAATATGTGATTCTCTTAATTCTCCTGCATGTGAACGTGCAATTGTCATTTTATTTCCCTCCAAGTTTATTAACCATTATTTGATCTAATGCTTCGATCGCAACTTCTTCTTGATCGCCTGTTTCCATTTCACGAACAAGAACCTTACCTGCACTCAATTCGTCTTCACCTAAGATGACGACATATTTAGCTTCATAACGATCAGCTGATTTAAATTGAGCTTTCATTTTACGCCCTTGAAAGTCTTTGTCGACTTTAATTCCTTGCTTACGTAAACTTTGCATTAACCTCATTGCTTCAAGTTGAATGGCACCATCGCCTAAGGTAACAAGGTATGCATCTAATCCAGTATCAATTGGCAGTTGAACATTAGTTGTATCTAAAGCTAAAAATAACCTCTCAAGTCCCATACCAAATCCTATACCTGGTGATTCTGGTCCTCCTAATTGCTCGGATAAACCATTATAACGACCACCACCTAATAATGTTGTAATCGCTCCAAATCCTTCATCATCCAACATAATCTCAAATGCTGTATGATTATAATAATCCAAGCCTCTCACTAATGTTGCATCAACAATATAAGGAATGTTTAAAGCATCTAAAAATGCTTTAACATCTTCAAAGTATTGTCTTGAATAGTCATTTAAATAATCAAGTATAGATGGAGCATTTTTCATGGCTGGATGATCCATATCTTCTTTACAATCTAAAATACGTAATGGATTTTTCAATAAGCGATTATTACAATTTTGACATAATTCGCCTACATGCGGTGTAAAATGTTTAATTAAAGCATCACGATGTGCCTTACGGCTCTCAGCATCGCCTAAACTATTCAGTACAAGCTTAATATTTTTCAAACCTAATTGTTCGTAAATCATCATGGCAAGTGCAATCACTTCAGCATCCGTTTGTGGACTGTCACTCCCTAACACTTCGACCCCAAATTGATTTAGCTGTCTCATACGTCCTGCCTGTGGCCGTTCATACCTGAACATTTCAGCGAAATAAAAGAGTTTTGTTGGTTGATTAGGATTTCCATACAATTTGTGCTGGTTATAAGCCCGTACAACACCAGCTGTCCCTTCAGGCCTTAATGTTATACTACGGCCACCTCGGTCTTCAAATGTATACATTTCTTTTTGTACGATATCTGTCGTTTCACCGACACCTCTTTGAAAAACTTCAGTATGCTCAAAAATAGGTGTACGAATTTCTTCAAAATTGTAGGCTTGACACAATTTCAAAATCTCTTGTTCGACATATTGCCACTTTCGTGTTTGTTCCGGTAATAAGTCCTCTGTTCCACGTGGGGCATTAATTTTCATTTTTCCGCCTCCTTTTTAATATAAAAAAGTCCCTTTTCTATCTATCAATAGAAAAGGGACGAGAATACCCGTGTTGCCACCCTAGTTAATCATGTTACTGATTCACTCTTTACAGTTAACGCCTGTTCTACGTCTATATCTACTTCTTTCAACATAGCTCTTCAGGAATGTCTTTCAACAATATAAGTGATGTCAGTTACTCTCAGCCAAGGTAACTTTTTCTGTCCATTTTATATCATTTACTTTTTCCATCAAAAGATTTATTACAATTTACTATTAATATCATAATCATTAGATGATGCATTGTCAATAAGAACGGTTATTCTATGATCTTGCCAGCTTTCGTTTCCATTATAATGGTCACTGGTCCATCATTGTCAATAGCAACATGCATCATGGCCCCAAACTGACCTGTTTCTACTTCTATTCCAGCTGCTTGCAACTGTTCATTAAAATAATCATACAAATCCCTAGCTTGATCTGGTTTTGCTGCATGAGCAAAACTTGGACGATTCCCTTTTTTCACATTACCATACAAAGTAAATTGTGATACGGATAAAACTGAACCATTAATATCTTTTAATGAAAGATTCATTTTACCATTTTCATCTTCAAATATACGTAAATTAATGATTTTTCTAACTAAAGTATCTACATCTTCTTTCGTATCTTCGTGGGTCACACCTAATAGAATCGTAAAACCTTGATCAATTTGACCAATGACTTTTCCTTCAACAGTCACATGTGATTGTTTTGTTCGCTGAATGACCGCTTTCACTGCATACAACCCCTTCTCTATTAATGAACTGTACGTGTAACAGCGTAAATATCCTTTACTTGCTTAATCTTATCGACAACATGCTTTAAATGATCTGTATTTTTAATCATAATCGTTAAATGAATGTGAGCTATTTTGTGTTTATCCGCTCTTCCTGTTACAGAGGCTATTTGTGTATTTGTTTCATTTACAATTTGTAAGACATCATTTAACAAGCCGTGTCGGTCATAACCTGATACTTCTAAATCAACATTATATTCTTTTAAGTTGTTAACATGGCGCTTCCAGTGAACCGTTAAAAAGCGCTCTTTAGCATCGTCTGATTGAATGTTTAAGCAATCTGTTCGATGAACTGTTATCCCACGCCCTTTTGTTATATAACCAATAATATCGTCATTCGGTACAGGGTTACAACAACGTGCAAGTCGAATTAAAACATTATCAATGCCCTCTACTTCTACACCAACATCGTTTTTATTGGCAACAATAGAAGGTTCACGAACTGTAGATTTTAACTGTTCAATCTTTTCTTCTAGATTTTTCCCTGTTTCTTTTTCTCGGCGTAATTTATCAGTTAGTCGCGTAACAATGAGTGATGAAGTAATCCCACCATATCCAACTGAAGCATACATATCTTCAATGTTGGTGAAATTAAATTTATCTAAGACACGTTTTATGTTATTGTCAGTTAAAACGTCTTTGGAATCAAAGCCATATTCCTTAATACTTTGGAGAACAAGCTCTTTTCCTTTATCGACGTTTTCTTCCCGTTTTTGCTTTTTAAAGTATTGCTTAATTTTATTTTTCGCTTGCGATGATGCAGTGATATTAAGCCAATCTTGAGATGGGCCATAAGAATGACGTGATGTAACGATTTCTACAATATCACCATTTTTCAACTTATAATCTAGTGGTTCCATTTTGCCGTTAATTCTAGCACCAACCGTCTTGTTTCCTATCTCTGTATGGATACGATAGGCAAAATCAATTGGAATGGATCCATTTGGCAATTCAATAACCTCACCTTTCGGTGTAAAGACATAGACCATATGAGAAAATAAATCAACTTTTAAAGATTCAACAAATTCCTCAGCGTCATGTGCCTCATTTTGCCATTCTAAAATCTCTCTAAACCATGTTAATTTTTCTTCAAATGATTGTTTTGAATTTGCACGTTTACCTTCTTTATATGCCCAGTGAGCCGCAATACCATACTCAGCAGTACGGTGCATATCTTTCGTACGAATTTGCACTTCAAGTGGGTCACCTTTAGGACCAATTACGGTTGTGTGTAATGACTGATAAAGATTCGGTTTTGGCATAGCAATATAATCTTTAAAACGTCCTGGCATTGGCTTCCAAAAAGTATGAATAATACCTAATACAGCATAACAATCTTTAATACTATTCACAATTACTCTTACTGCTAACAAGTCATATATTTCATTAAATTCTATATTTTGAATTTGCATTTTTCGCCATGTACTATAAATGTGTTTCGGACGCCCTGATATTTCTGCCTCGATATTCACTTTTTCAAGCTCTTCTTCGATTACTTGCATAACTTCGGCAATATATTGTTCACGATGGTCTCTTTTCTGATTCATTAACTGAACAACCCGATAATATTCTTGAGGTTTTAAATAGCGGAAGGCAATATCCTCTAATTCCCACTTAATTGTTGACATCCCAAGTCGATGGGTAAGTGGTGAGAAAATTTCTAACGTTTCATAAGATATCCGTTGCTGTTTATCCGGTGGTAAATGCTTTAAAGTCCGCATATTATGTAAGCGGTCAGCAATTTTTATTAAAATAACACGAATATCTTTTGCCATAGCTACAAACATTTTACGATGTGTTTCAGCTTGTAAGTTTTTACTTGATTTATATTTCAATTTATCAAGCTTTGTCACACCATCAACTAACATAGCTACTTCTTCATTAAACGCTTCTGCTAACTCTTCTAATGTAACTTCCGTATCTTCAACGACATCGTGTAAAAAGCCTCCAGCAATTGTTTCAGCATCCATTTCTAAGTCAACTAATATATTAGCAACTTGTACAGGGTGAATAATGTAAGGTTCACCCGATTTACGAAATTGACCTTCATGGGCATCACGTGCAAATTCATATGCACGATAAACAAAATCGACATCTTCAGTTGTCATATATTCTTTTACTTTTTCTATAATTTCATCAATCGTTACATTTTTATCTTTTGACACGTCATCACCATCTATCTTTCGTAATAATTTTTTCTTACTCGTATGACATTAAAGTAAATACATCGTAACCATCTAACTTCTTCATACCATCTAGATAAGCTAATTCGATTAGGAAGGCACAACCAACGACAATACCACCTAATTGCTCAACTAGTTTTATCGTTGCTTCAATTGTACCACCTGTTGCTAATAAATCATCTGTTATGAGGACTCTTTGACCTTTTTTAATTGCGTCTTTATGCATTGTTAATGTATTTTCACCGTATTCAAGTCCATAATCGACCTCAATCACTTCACGTGGTAATTTTCCTTTTTTTCGAACAGGGGCAAAACCCACACCTAATTCATAAGCTACCGGACAGCCAATTATAAAACCTCTTGCCTCTGGTCCTACTATAATATCAACTTCTTTATTAGTAGCATATTTTGCCATTTCGAGGACAGCACTTTTATATGCCGGTCCATTATCCATTAATGTTGTTATATCTTTAAATTGTACACCTTCTTGTGGCCAATTATCTACTATTGTAATATATTTTTTATAATCCATAGGATATTTCCTCCTCAGGTTCACCCTTGTTTATGATTGTTAATAATTTATTCGATAGATCTTCAAATCTTGTATGATAAAAAACGTCTGCCATTTCTTGTTCCTTTTTTCTCACTTGATATGCGGGTGCTTCCGATAGTTCACGCCTTTCGGGTGTCCCATTTAATTCAATCATTCTGTTTGGCATCACTTGGATAAATTCTAATTCAAGTAATACTTGAACCATAAAAATGACCTTATCTTTTCTCCATTTTTGCCTCTGAATAATTTCCTTTATTTTCTCAGTAGCTATATTCGGTTCTGTTTGCCTAAAGAAGCCATATAGCCATTTAAAATCATCACGTGTCGGCATTTGTTCAAACAACAAATCAGAGTCAACTTCATAACAAAGGTAAATACACTTAGGTAATGTACGTTGTAACAAAGTATATAAAACATCTTCATTCTCTGGTAAATCATAAATATATAAGACATCAATTTGATGTAAATGATCTATTTCATCATAATCTGCAACGAGTAAGTTGTCATGATTAAATGTTATATTCGATTTATTATTTGTCATGATGACATGTGTTGGGTAGGCATCAATGATTTGTTCCATAGGTAGTCTTGCATATCTGCCACGATAATCAAATACTTGATGGTTAAAAATCGCCATATCTTCTATTAGTATTTGTACCGTACGATTTCCGTTCCACTCATTTATTTGTAATTGACCGACGATGTGTAAGGGACTATTTTTACCAATAAAACAAGCTGCATTCCCTTTACTAAATCCAATGGCGTCAATATTACTTTTATCATTTTTAAATTGTAATTTTAAATGCTTTTGATTTTGTCCAATTAACCTCACTTGTGTCGGTATACCTTCTATATGAAAGATAGGTTTCGGATTAGCCATACCGAATGGAGCAAAGGCATTTATTTTTTCTACAAAAGATTCCGTTAAATGATTTAAAGATAGAGATGCAGTCACATCAATTTGTTTATAAAAATCTGTATCATCTAATTGAGTAAATAATTGTTCATTTAAGTACATTTCAATCTCATCTAAGTTTTCTAAGGGCAAGGTCATACCTGCCGCTTGAGCATGGCCGCCAAAGGCAGTGAACAATTGTTTAACTTCTATACAATTTTCGAATAAATCAAAAGCTGGTATACTTCTTGCCGAACCTTTTAATTCATTTGTATCAACTTTATGCGTAAACATAAATGTCGGCCGATGATACTTATTAACAATTCGTGATGCAGCAATACCTAAAACACCTTCATGCCAACCTTCATCATATAACATGATGACCCCATCATCGTCTAAAGCTTTAATTTTTTCATCTGCTTCTTTCACAATTTTATTAACGATTTGCTGGCGTTCTCCATTTAGATCTTCCATATATCGGATAATTGCTTCGGCTTCCTCTTCATCATCAGTAACTAATAACTTTACTGCTTCAGATGCATTTGCTAATCTACCAACTGCATTTAGACGAGGTGCAATTCTAAAACCTATTGTTTCTTCATTGAATGGTTGCTCTAATTTACAATGCTCAATCAACTTTCTTAAGCCAATATGCTTTGTTTGAGCAAGTTCTAATAAGCCATAGTAAGCTAGTATACGATTTTCTTCCAGTAAAGGTACGAGGTCAGCTATTGTTCCAATTGCAACTAAATCAAGTAAATCTTTATCTAATTCACCTAACAATCTTGTCGCTAATTTAAATGCAACACCGACTCCTGCCAACTCTTGCCAATGATAATGAGGTGATAATTTAGGATGGATAATGGCGTCAGCTTTTGGTAATTCACCTTGAACTTCGTGGTGATCGGTAATAATAACATCCATCCCTAAAGATTTTGCAAATGCCACCTCATCTACTGAGGCAATACCATTATCAACTGTAATTAATAGCGTAAATCCTTCATCATGTAAATGTTGAATAGCTTGCTTGTTCAAGCCATAACCTTCTTCAAACCGATTCGGTATATAAAATTCACACATACACCCTATCTCAACTAATGCTTTATATAAAACAGCTGTGGAAGTAATTCCATCAGCATCGTAATCACCGTATATAACAATATATTCACCATGATCAGCTGCTTTTTGAATACGCTCATTCGCGATGTCCATTTGATTCAAGTCATTTGGGCTTTGTAAATCTGATAAAGAAGGTTGTAAAAACGCAGCTTGCTTTTCTGCGTTTTCCAACCCTCTCTCTTTTAACAATGCTTGAATGACAGCATCTTCTTCTAATTCATTAAATTGTTTATTCGTTTGGTTCCAAATTGCCGTTTGTTGTAACATGCAGTCACTCCTGATTCTTATAATGCGTAAAACTATACTTGTGGACCTTCAACACGTTCCTTTTTACGAAAATCAATTGGTTTTTCTTCTAACTTGCGGCCTCTGAAAAATAACCATAATTGAGATGCTAAGAATAATGATGAATAGGCTCCAGCAAATAAACCGACGACGAGGGCAAGGGCAAAACCAAAAATAGATGGTGCCCCTAATATCATAAATGCCATAACAGCTATGAGAGTAGTAACCGTCGTATTGATACTTCTCATAAAGGTCTGAACAAGACTATCATTAATAATCCCCGCTAACTCTTTTGCTGAAGTGATGAGCTTATCTTTCTTACGAATGTTTTCTCTTATCCGGTCAAATACGACAATTGTATTGTTAATCGAATAACCAATGATTGTAAGTATCGCTGCAACAATCGTAATGTCAAACTCAATCCGCGTTACACTAAAGACGACTAACATAATAAAGACATCATGTAATAAAGCAATAATCGCCGTGAGTGCAAAGAAGAGTTCAAAGCGGAATGTCACGTAAATAATCATTCCTACTGAAGCAATTAAAAGTGCCTTGGCAGCATTTTTAACGAGTTCTTGTCCGACAATAGGTGAAACAATACTAATATTAGGATCATTTCCATATTCATCGACAATTGATTTCTTCATCACTTCAAGTGTGTCATCATCAATAACTTGGTCAAAGCGAACAACCGCAATTTCATTTTGATCACCTGATAAAACAATTGACTTTGCTTCATATTCATCATTTTCTATAACACTTTCTATTTCTTCAGTTGTTAAACTACTATCAGATAATATTTCTACTCTTGAACCACTTGTAAAATCGATTCCTGGATTTAATTGGAATACACCTAAGCTAATAACACCAATTATTAAAGCTGCTGTTGAAGCTATAAAGATTTTTTTACGATGTTTTACAATATCAAACGTACGTTTGAACAGTGTTGGCTTTGGATCATCTTTTAAGTCTAATGAATGAATCTGGTCTTCTTTAACACCGAACCATGCTTTTTTATTTGTTAAAAAGCCACTCTTAACCCAAAAACCTAATAATAAACGCGTTCCAAAAACAGCTGTTAAAAAGCTGACTAAAATACTAACAATCAACATCGTTGCGAACCCTTTAACAGAACTTGTACCAAAAATAAATAAAACAGAGGCAGCAAGTAAAGTTGTAATATTCGCATCTAATATTGTAACAAGTGAGTTTTTCCCACCACGCTCAAAGGAAGACATGACAGATCGACCTCTACGCAACTCTTCTTTAATGCGTTCAAATGTAAGAACGTTAGCGTCTACTGCCATCCCAACCCCTAAGATTAAGGCAGCAATACCTGGTAAGGTAAGAACACCTTGCATTAATTTAAAGACAAGTAATATTAAAAATATATAAATCGCTAAATTAATCCCCGCAATAACACCAGGGAAACGGTAAACTGCCATCATAAAAATTAAAATAAGGCCAATTCCAATCATACCTGCAAATACTGTTTGCTTTAAAGCTTGCTCACCAAACTGCGCTCCAACAGATGTTGAGTAGAGCTCATCTAAGGTAACCGGCAATGAACCAGCATTAATGATATCTGCTAAAAATTTAGCTTCCTCAACACTAAAGCCCCCCTCAATCATGACATCTGTACTAAAGATTGGATTTCTAACTGATGCACTTGAAACAAATTTAGGGTCTGCTTTTTGAGATTCTGCTTTATAAGAATCCCCTTCTTCAAAGTCCATCCAGATCACTAATAAATTTTCAGTCGGTGGATCCCCAAAAGGTAAATTTGAAATTTCTGTCGTGACTTCCCCAAATTCATTAGCGTCTTTTAATTGTAAGGTTACAATTGGTTGATTCGTATCCGGGTGGAAATCTTGTTTTGCACTACCTTCTTTTACATCTGTTCCATCTAAGTATTCCTTATCATTCACATCTCTAAAAGATAGACGAGCAGACGTTGAAAGCATTTCTCGCGCTTCATCTTGATTATCAACACCTGCTAGTTGGACACGAATCCGGTCTTCACCTTCAATGTCAATAACGGTTTCACTAATTCCTAAACGGTTTACACGTTCATTTAAACGTTGAACAGTTGCTTCTAATAAGTTCCGATCAACTTTTTGTGATTGATCGACAGGTTCAACTTCATATAATATTTCAAAGCCACCTTGTAAGTCTAAACCCAAATTAATATCTTTTGTCACTTTTGGTGTAAATATGCCGATAATTGCTGCAAATACTGCAACGATTAGAAAAAATGCTATAATTCTATTTTTATTCTTCATCTATATTCCTCACTTTTTTAGAAAACTATTCTTGCGGCCCCATTAAAGATTGAATGGATTCCATCATATCTGTTTCATCTGCTCGTATAGCAACTAACTGTAAATAGTTCATATACATATCATGTTGTAATTTCAATACATCTCTAACAACCTCATGTATGCGTTTAGGCTCTTTTTCTCGCCATACTAAGGTCTGTAAACAAGCCCATATTTGTTCAGTTGACACTTCTTTATAGCCCATAGCCTCAAATTCCTTTTGTTTACTTTGTAAAAATGGTTTTACTTCCTCTTTCCAGTTGTTAGGACTTAATCTCACCATGTCGTCACGCCTCCTATTTCTCTTTTGACTTTCTTGATTGTTATGTAATTGAATAATAATTGTCTTCACTTCTTTCTGTCATCTTTCTCGACTTCTATTCATACCTTGTAAAAAAGGATGTAAAGGTTGGATTTCATTTGAAAAAGCAATCATTTATACAAGGTGCAATCGTTCTAATGATTGCTGGCTTAATTACACGATTTCTCGGATTTTTCAATCGAATTATTCTTGCTCGATTACTTGGTAATGAGGGCATCGGCATTTATATGCTCGTCTTACCAACTTTTTTTCTTATTATAACACTTTCTCAGTTTGGATTACCTGTTGCTATAACTAAATTAACAGCAGAAGCCTCAAAAGCAGAAAAACACCATAAAATAAGAAAAATTATTATTATATCCTTTATTATTATAACATGTACTAACATGATTGTTGTCTCTTCTATGTATTTCTTCATTCCATTTTTATCTCAATTTTTTATAAAGGATTTACGGACAACACTGCCATTATATTTCATCATCTTTATCGTTCCGATCATTTCTTTTACTTCCATTTTCAAAGCATATTTTCAAGGTTTACAAAATATGAAACCACAAAGTATTGCTTTAATAATGGAGCAAATCGTTCGCATTGCTTTTGTATACTTTACAGTGAAAATGATGATTCCTTTTGGCATCGAATATGCAGTTGTCGGAGCCTTCATGAGCATCTTAATTGGAGAATGTGTGTCCTTTTTATACTTTTATATCCAGTATAAAAGACAAAGTACCTTTAAAGCATTGTCACGAAAACAACTCTCTTTCGACCATGTTAAAGTAATTATAAAAGACCTTTTATATATTGGCCTGCCAAACCTTGGGAGCAAGTCTATTAATGCTATGACAAGCTTTTTAGAACCCATTGTCATTGTATTTTGCCTTCAAATAGCCGGCTTTCAAATGAACGCTATCACGAGATCTTACGGTGAACTAACAGGCTTTGCCTTACCCTTACTTCTTTTACCAACTTTTTTAACAAATGCCTTGTCCATCTCTCTCGTACCTAGTATCGCTTCCATTAACGATGGAAGTAAGCATTCGATTCACTTTCGCATCACACAAGCCATTAAAATTTCAATTTTAAGTGGTATTTTTCCTAATACCCTTTTAACTTTATTTGCAACTCCTATTTTATCACATATGTATGGTACAAGTAATGCAAAGACAATCATTATGATGATGGCACCCTTTTGTTTGTTCTTATACGTTCAAACACCTTTACAATCTGCTTTATTTGGTCTTGGATTAGCGAAGCAAGCTATGTATAATAGTTTAATCGGTGCTCTCATTAAATTTATTTTAATATTTAGTTTTAGTTCAAATGCTCAGTTTGGTATTTACGGAGTCGTTATTGCTATGTGTACAAGCATGGTAACGATTACCTTTTTACATTTAAAATCGCTTTACAAATCGATTCATTACAAAATTCCTATGCAACTCTATTTTAAAATCATTGTTTTAATAGTGACATTTTTTTCTGTAACTTACTTCACAAAATACATTTTAAACAACAGTATATTTATTTTATTTATGAAGTTTGGCTTTCTTGGGATATTTTACTTTATTTCTTTACTTGCTTTACAATTAATTTCTAATGAAGAGTGGAGGCAAGTCCTTAGTCTTTTCAAGCAAAAAAGCACAAGCTAATCTAGCTTGTGCTTTCATCACAATCATTTTATGTAAGTCATTACATGTTGTCATTTCGCACTTCACGAATCGCTCCACGATCAAATGTTAATTTGCTACTGTTTGTTTCAATAACAACAACATCTTCATCAATCGCATCAATAACGCCATGTACCCCACCAATCGTGACAATCTTGTCTCCTTTTTGAAGAGCTGCTTGCATTTCTCTTACTTGCTTTTGTCGCTTTTGGTTTGGACGAATTAACAAGAAGTAAAAAATAACAAGCATTAAAATGATTGGTAATAAACCTGCTAACTGCTGCATCTAATATTCCCCCTTTCTAAAAATTCGGTGCATCTTTACGGTTAAACCCATAAGACTCAAAAAACTCATTTCTGAAATCAAGCAATCTGTCCTCTTTTATCGCTTCTCGGACTTGCTCCATTAATTTTAACAGAAAATGCAAATTATGATAAGTAGTAAGTCTAAAACCTAGAATTTCATTCGTATGAATAAGGTGTCGAATGTAAGCTCGACTATAGTTTTGACACGTATAACAATCACAATTTTCATCTAGAGGTCTAAAATCTCGAGCAAATTTGGCATTTTTAACGACTAAGCGACCTGTTGATGTCATACATGTTCCATTACGAGCAATACGAGTCGGCAAGACACAGTCGAACATATCAATCCCGCGAATAGCACCGTCTAATAATGAGTCAGCTGAACCAACTCCCATTAAATAACGTGGTTTATCATTCGGCATAATTGGTGTAATTTCTTCTAAGACATTATTCATAATATCTTTTGGCTCACCTACTGATAATCCACCAAGGGCATAACCTGGGAAGTCAAACTGCAATAAATCTTTGGCACTTTGCTTACGTAAATCGATATACTCGCCACCTTGAATAATTCCAAATAAAGCCTGATCTTCAGGTCGTTTATGAGCATTTAATGAACGTTCAGCCCACCTTGTTGTTCGAGCAATTGATTTTTCCATATAATCATATGAGGCTGGATATGGTGGACATTCATCCAAAACCATCATAATATCTGAGCCGAGGTCATTTTGTACTTGCATTGCAATTTCGGGTGAGAAAAATAATTTTTCTCCACTTAAATGATGGCGAAAATGGACCCCTTCCTCTTTAATATCCCTTATTTTACTTAAACTAAATACTTGGAAGCCACCTGAGTCTGTTAATATGGGACGATCCCAGTTCATAAACTTGTGTAGTCCGCCCGCTTCTTTTACAATATCCTCGCCAGGACGCAACCATAAATGATAGGTGTTTGATAAAATAATTTGAGCATTCAACTCAATCAATTCTTCAGGACTCATTGTCTTAACGGTTGCTAGCGTTCCAACAGGCATAAACATAGGTGTATCAAAACTACCATGTGGCGTATGGACTTTCCCTAATCGTGCACCTGTCTGTTTACACGTTTTAATTAATTCATATGTGATTGCCATCTTTCATTCATTCCTTTTTTGGTAAAATAAACATCGAATCCCCAAAACTAAAAAAGCGGTATTCATGTTCGATTGCTTCTTGATAAGCATTTAAAATCATTTGTCTATTACGTAAAGCGCTAATTAACATGAGTAAGGTTGATTTCGGTAAATGAAAATTCGTTATAAGGCCATCCACCGCTTTAAAGTCATATGGTGGATATATATAAATATTTGTCCATCCATTTTGAGCTACAAATTTCCCATCATGTTGGTGAGCGATTGTTTCTAAAACACGGGTTGATGTTGTACCTACAGCAATAATCTTATTTCCATTTTCTCTTGCCTCATTCAGCATTCGAGCACTTTCTGCCGTTATTTCATAATACTCATGATGCATTTCATGATCAGTAATATCATCGACGGAAACTGGTCTAAAAGTTCCTAGTCCTACATGTAAAGTGACTGGAACAATTTCTATCCCTTTATCTTTTAATTCCGTCATTAATTCATCCGTAAAATGTAAACCCGCTGTTGGTGCAGCTGCAGAACCAGCATGCTTGGAATAAACAGTTTGGTATCGTTCATCATCTTGTAATTGCTCTTTAATATATGGTGGCAGTGGCATTTCTCCTAAGCTTTCTAATACCTCAAGTAAAATACCTTCATAAGTCAAACGCACAATGCGCTTTCCTTCATCTCCTATATCAATACATCTTGCTTTCAGCCTACCATCTCCAAAGGCAATTTCAGAATCTATTTTAATTCTTTTTGCTGGTTTAATTAATACTTCCCATTCATCATTCCCATTTTCATGTAATAATAGCATTTCTATTTTAGCTTTTGTATCCGTTTTTTCACCAATGAGTCGCGCAGGGATCACACGTGTATCATTTATAACAAGTAGGTCACCTTTATTTAAATACTTGCTTATATTTTTAAATCTATCATGTTTGATATGACCTGCTTCATCTAATAGTAATAACTTAGATGAAGTTCGATCTTTAAGTGGTGTTTGTGCTATTAACTCTTCTGGCAAATGATAATCATAATCAGATAATTTCATATTGTCACTTCTTTCATTTTCAACATTAATCGTCTAAAGGAATCCCAAAATGTGATAAGGCTTTAGCCGTTACAACTCTTCCTCTAGGTGTTCGTTGAATAAATCCTATCTGCAATAAGAAGGGTTCATATACATCTTCAATCGTCTGCGATTCCTCACCAATCGATGCTGCTAATGTATCTAAACCAACTGGACCTCTACTAAAGTCATGAATAATCGCCTTCAACAATTTATGGTCAATATGATCAAGACCTACTTCATCAACTTGTAACATTTTCAAAGCGTCCTTTGCTGTTGTTACACTAATTTCAATTTCTCCACGAACTTGAGAAATATCACGAATTCTTTTTAATAATCGATTGGCGATTCGAGGCGTACCACGTGAACGACCTGCAACTTCAAGAGCCGCTTCTCTCTCAATAGGCATATCAAAAATTGATGCCGTTCGCTCGATAATGTGGCATAAATCATCCTTTTCATAATATTCAAGACGACTTAAGACGCCGAATCGATCACGCAATGGAGCTGTTAATAAGCCTGATCGAGTCGTTGCTCCAACTAAGGTAAATGGCGGTAAGTCTATCCGAACTGATCGAGCTGTCGGACCATTTCCAATAACAATATCTAAAAAGTAATCCTCCATAGCTGGGTATAATACCTCTTCTACTGACCGTGGTAACCTGTGTACCTCATCAATAAACAGAACATCGCCCGGTTCTAAAGATGATAAAATAGCGGCTAAATCCCCTGCTCTTTCAATTGCAGGGCCAGAAGTCGACCTGAATTCAACTCCCATTTCATTAGCAATAATTGCAGCTAATGTTGTTTTTCCTAAGCCTGGAGGGCCATATAGTAAAACATGATCTAAGGCTTCATTACGCATTTTTGCTGCTTGAATGAATATATCAAGGTTTTCTTTTACTTTACCTTGACCGATATATTCATGTAATGCCGTAGGACGAAGTCCGACCTCTATTGTATCTTCATCTTCGTTAAATTCACCTGTCACGATACGATCGTCCATCTTCTATCCCTCTCTTTACTGTTTCATTAATAATGATAATGCTTTCCTAATAACTTCATCTGTTTTTGTCACATTTTCCTTCATTAATTGAGGTGTGATTGATCTAATTTCCTGATCAGAATACCCTAAAGCTTTTAATGCTTCTTCCGCTTCACTTAACATTGACTGATCAATAGAAGATGGATCTTCACTATCTCCTTGATCATCAATTGATAGGTAACTCGTCAATTTCCCTTTTAAATCTAAAATAATTTGACGAGCTGTTTTCTTCCCTACACCTGGAAACTGTGTTAAAAACTTTTCATCTTCTGCTTCAACAGCTTTAATAAACTCTGGAACATGGACTGTGCCTAAAATGTTAACTGCACTTTTCGGCCCAATGCCCGATACAGATATTAATTTTGTAAATAAAAATTTCTCATCCTCAGTTAAAAAGCCATACAAGGCTTGAACATCTTCTCTTACATGTTGATATGTGTATACGAACACATCTTCATTTAGTTTCGTTTGAAACTTAAATGGATCTGGACAAAATATTTCATAGCCGATTCCTTGTACATCAATAATAACAGAACCTTCTTGTACAAAGGCTACTTTTCCTTTTACATAAGCTATCATGAAATACTCCTCAAAATATATTATTAGTCATTTTTATGCATTCCGTTTATATATATTTAATTATTTTTTAATCGTTTTATATCATAAACAGTATACCATAAGTTGTTGATTAATCTAATTGAAACAACATGCTAGCATGTCTTAGAGTCTATTTATAATATTCTTACTTTTTATGCTATAATGAGTCTTGTGTTTGTTCAAAAGGAGGATAAATATGAAGCACTTACCAAAACTATTCATTATGTTATTACTACTGATGTCTGCTTGTGCTAATCAAGAAGACAAGGAAAATAATTCAGAAGAAAGCATATCTTTAATTGACTTTTATTTAGAAGTTGATGAAGATACAACTTATGATGATGTAATTGATTTAATTAAAGAAAATAATCTATTTTCCAGTGAGAAGGATACTGAAACAAAACACATGATTAAAATAGCTCATGATGAAGATGTAACTTCTTTTAATAATGATCATCATGGTGACTACGTCCAATTATCATATAATTTGGACAAAGATAAGCTACAAATTATTGAGTATTTCCAAAATGATAAATTTATTACTCTCTTCCACTATATCGATGGGCTTTATTGGGAGTTTCAAAACCTCCCACAATATGAAGGATTTTATATCAATACATATAATGAAAAAGCAGGGGATTTTGAACTCGAATTGAAGGATGACACGGTTGAGACTGATTATTTAAAGGTTGAGAGCAAAGAAGAGCAAATTGATTACTTAAAAGAATTTGAAAGAAAAACAGATGATGAGTGAGGAAAAAGGTTCCACCTAAAAAAGGTGGAACCTTTATTTTTATACTTCTAAATTATGATGCACATCTTGAACATCTTCACTTTCTTCGAGCATATCAATCATTGATAATACATTTTCACTTTGCTCTTCCGGAAGCTCTGTTAATGTTTCTGGAAACAGCGTAATCTCTGATTCTTCAATGTCATAGCCAGATGCTATTAACTGATCACGAACTTCTTCAAATACAGTGGGATCCGTATAAATTTCAAAGACTTCATCAGATACTTCAATATCATCTGCACCTGCATCGATGACTTCTAATGTTAATTCGTCTTCATCAATTTTTTCCTGATCATTCAAAATGACGATATAACCTTTTCGATTAAACATAAATGAAACACAACCAGTTTCCCCTAAGTTACCACCATATTTACTAAAAGCATGACGGACTTCAGATGCCGTACGGTTACGATTATCAGTTAGCACATTAACAATAACAGCTACTCCTCCTGGCCCATAACCTTCATATGCGAACTCTTCATAGTTTGCACCTTCTATATTTCCTGTCGCTTTATTGATCGCTCTTTCAATATTATCGTTAGGCATATTATCTGCTTTTGCCTTTTCAATAGCCATACGTAAAGAGGGGTTCATATCTGGGTCCCCACCACCTTGTTTAGCTGCTGTATAAATTAACTTTGCATGACGCATAAATATTTTTCCACGCTTAGCGTCTAATGCCCCTTTTTTTCTTCTAATATTATGCCATTTTGAATGTCCTGCCATCGTTTAAAACTCCTTTCAAAATCTACTCTCTTTTTTATTTTAAGCGTAAGTGCGGTGCAATATTTCGTTTATGCTCCGTTTGTCGATGTAGTCGTTTAATGATTCCTTCATCTTCTAAAGGGATTTGCTCACCTTTTAAATAAAGATCAATCGACTCATATGAAACACCTAACTCTTCTTCATCCGTTTGGCCTACCCATAAGTCCGCACTCGGTTTTTTATTAATAATTGATTCTGGCACTTGTAAATATGCAGCCATTTCAAATACTTCTTTTTTCGTTAAATCTATAATGGGTTGGAGATCAACTCCCCCATCCCCATACTTAGTAAAATAACCGGTATACCATTCTGCTGCATTATCTGTCCCAACGACTAAGTATCGATAGTTGGTCGCAATTGTATATAAAGTGCTCATGCGTAAACGTGCCCGTAAATTTGCATCTGCTATCCGTGTTTGTTGATCATCCCATGTTTCATGTGCTTTCACCGTTTTAACAATTTCTTGAAACATTTGATGATGTGAATCAGTTAAATCAATCGTTAAATGTCGAATTTGACTCGTTTCAACAACTTTTTTTGCATCTTCCAGATCGTGTGGATTACTTTGTATCGGCATAATGACCGCTAATGCTTGGTCTGGACATGCTCGTTCAATTAAATGTGCAACAACTGCTGAGTCTAAGCCACCACTTAATCCAACAACAAGCCCTTCCACGCCAGCTTCTTTAACCTTTTCACGTAACCATTGAACGATTTGTTCAACTTTTTCTTCCACTTTCATCCCTTCTTTCTTATCGGATACTTATATTATACATCTTTATGTAACAAAACTCATATAAATAAGAAAGACATCTCTCAACTTATGATTGAGAGATGTCTTCATTGACACTTATTTGATAGACAGGGTAAGTCCCTAAGACAGTTACGCCACAGCCTAACGCTTCTAACTCACCACGAACACCTGTAAATAAAGCTTCATCATACGTTGCATTCACATCAATAATGAAAAAGTAATTTCCTAATCCTGTTTTCATTGGACGTGATTCTATTTTAGACAAATTCATTTTACGCCATGCAAATGCTGATAATACTTGATGTAACACCCCTGCTCTGTCTTCAGGTAAAGTGATTAGCATCGTTGTTTTTTCATCATTAGATGTCTGCTTTACTTTTACTACATCATCTTTTGACAAAACAATAAATCGCGTATGGTTATTCGGGTAGTCATGAATGTTATCTTCTAATATGTTTAAGCCGTATTCTTTCGCTGCTAAAACATTCCCAATCGCTGCAATTGGCTCATCCGTTTGACTAATCATTTCCGCAGCACTTCCAGTTGAATTTGTATAATGTGTTTTAGCTTGTGGTAATGTTTTATGAATATATTGCTGACATTGTGCAATCGCATGTCGATGTGAATAAACATCCTTTATATCAGCAAAATCACCTGTGAAATTTTTAGATACTAATAAATTTTGTTGGATTGGCACGACAATTTCAGCACGAATAGGTAATCGTACTTGATGAACTAAATAATCAATTGATAAATGTACCGTTCCTTCAATCGCATTTTCTATCGGAATGACTCCGATATCAACCTCACCATTACTAACCGCATCAATACATTGTGGTATCGTTTTATACGGTATTTTATCTTCACCATTAAAAGCTGAATCAACAGCTATTTTTGTAAATGTACCTCTTGGGCCTAAATAACCTATTTTAGCGGACAATCGAACTTCCTCCTTAATTCCAACAAACATACTTTTTTCTAAACTTAATATAATACATTAACAAATTCAAAGAAATAATGCTACTTTTTAGAGTTATCCGACAATTAGTTTATTCAACAAACTCAAATTCATAATCTAATATTTGGATTGTATCCCCATCAATTGCACCCAATTCTCGTAACTTCGCATCTACACCCATATGTCTCATGGTGCGAGCAAATTTATTAACCGCTTCGTCAGAGCTAAAGTTAGTCATTAAGAATAACTTCTCTACCTTCTCACCTGACAATACA
Organism: Pseudogracilibacillus sp.; assembly: GCA_035301825.1. Taxonomy (GTDB): domain Bacteria; phylum Bacillota; class Bacilli; order Bacillales; family Amphibacillaceae; genus Pseudogracilibacillus. The sequence goes on from DATGTP010000030.1 coordinate 37,771, forward strand.
AATGTACCATCATCTTCACGTTTAATTTCAAAAGCTTGTTTTTCTTCAATAGGTCGGTAGACAACTGCCTCTTCATCTTCCTCAAGCGTTGTAATCTTAGGTATTTTCTCTAATTCATCAGCTATTTTAAAGAGCAATTCTTTTATCCCATCACGTGTAATCGTAGATATTGGATAAACTATAATATCTTGATTTAGCTTTTCCTTAAACTTCGCTAAATTTTCAGCTGCTTCTGGCATATCCATTTTATTGGCTACAACAATTTGCTTTTTCTCAATCAGCTTTTCATCGTATTGAGATAATTCATAATTAATTTGTTCATAATCTTCATAAGGATCTCTACCATCTACACTTGCCATATCGATTAAATGGACGATTAAGCGTGTTCGTTCAACATGTCGTAAAAATTGAATTCCTAATCCAACACCTTCATGCGCCCCTTCAATTAAGCCTGGTAAGTCCGCCATGACAAAACTTCTTCCATCATTGACACTAACAACCCCTAAATTAGGTTGTAAAGTAGTAAAATGATAATCCGCTACTTTAGGGCGGGCTGCTGATACGACAGAAAGTAAAGTCGATTTCCCTACACTTGGGAAGCCAACCAATCCGACATCAGCAAGTACTTTTAGTTCAAGCCTTACTTCTAACTCTTCACCAGGTTCGCCATTCTCTGACATATTTGGTGCAGGATTTCGCGAGGTGGCAAATCGTGTATTTCCACGTCCTCCTCGGCCACCTTTAACAATGATCGCTTCCTCATTATGATCAACTAAATCTGCAATCATTTCGTTTGTTAAAGTGTTATATACCGTTGTTCCAGGTGGTACAGGAATAATTAAGTCCTCAGCATTCCGGCCATGCTTTCCTTTACTCATCCCTTGCTGTCCAACTTGTGCTTTAAAATGACGATTATATCTAAAGTCCATTAAAGTACTCAAACCTTCATCTACTTTAAAAACTATATTACCACCATTTCCACCATCCCCACCTGCTGGACCACCAAGCGGAACATACTTTTCTCGGCGAAAAGCGACAATACCATTACCACCGCTTCCAGCTTTTAGCTGGACCGTTACCTCATCTACAAACATTATCTTCACCTCTCTTACAATCATTTCCATATCTTCTATTCAGTATAGCAAATTTGAGTTAATAAAATAAGAAAAACTCCAACCGACTGCGATTGGAGTTTGTATCATTAAGCTTCTACTGCTTCTGGATAAACACTAACTTTTTTACGGTCACGTCCGTATGTCTCAAAGCGAACAACACCATCTACTTTAGCGAATAATGTATCATCTTTACCGATTCCTACGTTATCACCTGGGTAGATTTTCGTTCCACGTTGACGATATAAAATCGATCCTCCAGTAACGAACTGTCCGTCAGCACGCTTAGAACCTAAACGTTTTGAATGAGAGTCACGACCGTTCTTTGTGTTACCTGCTCCTTTTTTCTGAGCAAAAAATTGTAAGTCTAATTTTAACATGAGGCGCACCTCCCCTTTAGTTGATCTTAATAAATTGGTTATATTCTCGTTCTATCGTCTCTAATGATATAATCATAGATTCGATAATAATTTGTGATTTCTTCATCTGGTCTTTTGTCATTGATTGTGGGAGTTCAACATATAAGTATCCACCGTCATTAGCTTGTTCAATGATAGGCTCAATTTCACTAATAGCAATTAAAGAATTAACTGCACCGAATGAAATTGCTGATACTGCTGCACACACTAAATCAAAACCATATGGACCACTATTAGCATGTCCACTTATTTCAAAAGCGACATATTCTCTTTTGTCTTTTTTTGTGACAACTTTTATCATCTAAAACTGTCCTTATTATAGACTGATTTTTTGAACTACTAATTTTGTGTATGGTTGACGGTGACCTTGTTTACGGCTATAGTTTTTCTTTGGCTTATATTTGAAAATAGTAATTTTCTTTTGTTTGCCTTGTTTTTCAACTTTAGCTTCAACAGTTGCGCCTTCTACGTATGGAGCACCAACTTTAACGTCATCTCCACCTACGAATAACACTTTATCAAATGTAACTGTTCCTTCAACCTCTGCGTCTAATTTCTCAACGAAGATTTCTTGACCTTCTGTTACTTTGATTTGTTTACCACCTGTTTCAATAATTGCGTACATATTCTTTTGCACCTCCTAATTTACTCAGACTCGCCATTAAGGTGTCACCAAAACGGTAACTTATCACCTATTCTGTGCGGTTGTAGCAACTGGTGCTACAATTGCATAACATAAAAAATAATAGCATACTTTCATACGAAGTGTCAACAACATTGCGGTACAAACACGATTATTTATCATCCTTATGTAAAAAAAGGAAATCTTCAACTGTTTGCTCCAATCGAAACCGCCTAAATACTTCCGTCAATAGTTTTTTTT
>DATGTP010000031.1:0-47434 GCA_035301825.1 Pseudogracilibacillus sp.
CACTTTAATTAAAATAGAGTTACTGACGCCTTGCTCAATTCCAGCTGCTAACTTCTCAGTATTTGTAACGAACAAGTCGTCACCAACTAATTGAACACGGTCACCAATACGTTCTGTTAATAATTTTGTTCCATCCCAATCGTCTTCATCTAAGCCATCTTCAATTGATACGATTGGATATTTATTAACAAGCTCTTCATACCAGTCAACCATTTCTTCTGATGAACGAACAACTCCTTCACCTGATAAATGATACTGACCATCTTTATAAATTTCAGATGCTGCAACGTCCATTGCAAGTTGAATTTCTTCTCCGATTTTGTACCCTGCCGCTTCAACTGCTTCAACAATCGTTTGTAAAGCTTCTTCGTTAGAAGCTAAGTTCGGAGCAAATCCACCTTCATCACCGACAGCTGTATTTAATCCTTTATCTTGTAAGACCTTTTTTAAACTATGGAAAACTTCTGTACCTACTCGTACCGCTTCTTTAAATGAAGGAGCTGCAACTGGCATGATCATAAACTCTTGAATATCAACGTTATTGTCAGCATGTTCTCCACCATTTAAAATATTCATCATTGGAACTGGTAAAACATTTGCATTAAATCCACCTAAATATTTGTAAAGAGGTTGTTCTAAATAATCAGCTGCTGCGTGTGCTACAGCCATTGATACACCTAAGATTGCGTTAGCACCTAATTTCCCTTTGTTTTCAGTATCATCTAACTCAATCATAATAGCATCAATAATATTTTGCTCTGTAGCATCTAAACCGATTAACTCCGGTGCGATTAATTCATTCACATTATCAACAGCTTTTTGAACACCTTTTCCTAAGTAACGGTCTTTGTCACCATCACGTAATTCTACCGCTTCATATTCACCTGTTGAGGCACCACTTGGTACAAGCGCTCGACCAAATCCTCCTGATTCTGTATAAACTTCCACTTCTACTGTCGGGTTTCCACGTGAATCAATTACTTCACGTCCATATACATCAATAATAATTGGCATAAAAATACTCTCCTTATTTTTTCTTTTTATTTTTCAATTAAAGTTGTACCAGTCATTTCTGCTGGTTGAGCAACATTTAATAAATCTAATAATGTTGGTGATAAATCGGCTAATCGGCCATTTTCTCGTAAAGTAATATTATCACGTGTAACGATTACTGGCACTGGGTTTGTCGTATGGGCAGTCATCGGATTACCATCTAAGGAAATTACTTCATCGGAATTCCCGTGGTCAGCAGTAATGATGACTTCACCATTTAAGGACAATATTTTATCAACGATTTTACCGAGACATTCATCAACCGCTTCAATCGCTTTAATTGTTGGCTCTAGTTTTCCAGAGTGACCAACCATGTCAGGGTTTGCGAAATTTAAAATAACCGCATTTAAATCCCCTTTATCTAATTCTTCTAGTAAAGCGTCTGTTACGTCATAAGCACTCATTTCAGGTTGTAAATCATATGTTGCTACCTTTGGTGAGTTAATTAAAATACGACGTTCATTCGGAAATTCATCTTCACGTCCACCATTCATAAAATAAGTCACGTGCGGATATTTTTCAGTTTCGGCAATACGTAATTGATTTAAGCCTTCATTGGAAAGGACCTCTCCAATTGTATTGACTAAATCTTCATTCTCAAATGCGACTTCAATTGGTAAATCATGACGATATAAAGTCATACCTACGAAGTCAATACATTGGCGCCCTGCATTCTTACGATTGATATGATCAAAAGAAACTTGGACAAATGCATCCGTTATTTGTACGGCTCTATCCGGTCTAAAGTTGAAAAAGAAAATAGCATCTTCATCGTTTATCTGACCAATCGGTTTATCGTCATTATCTATTATAACAGATGGCAAGACAAACTCATCATATATTTCTTTTTCATAAGAATCTTCGATGACTTCTTTCGCAGTGCTGAATCTTGGACCTTCCCCATATTTCATGGCATCAAAAGTAAGTTGAACACGTTCCCAACGCTTATCACGATCCATCGCATAATATCGGCCAGAAACTGTTGCAATTTTCCCTACTCCTAAGTCCGTCATTTTTTCTTCCAAAATAGATACATATTGTAAACTCGTTTTTGGTCCAACGTCTCGTCCATCAAGGAATACATGGACATAAACATCTTGCAAACCTTCATTTTTCGCTAATTGTAATAAGGCAAATAGATGATTCATATGACTATGAACCCCACCATCGGATAAAAGCCCACAAATGTGTAAAGCTTGTCCACTTTCTTTTACTTTGCGTGCAGCTTGTACGAAGGCATCATTATTAAAAAACGATTGATCTTCAATTGATTTATCAATCCGTGTTAAGCTTTGATAAACAATTCTTCCAGCTCCTATATTTAAGTGGCCTACTTCAGAGTTTCCCATTTGACCGTCAGGTAATCCGACATCAAGTCCACTTGCCTTTAAGCTTGCATGGGGATATGTGTTCCAATATCGATCGAAATTAGGTTTATTAGCTTGAGCTACAGCATTTCCTACCGTTTCATCACGTAATGCAAAGCCATCCAAAATAATTAATGCAGCTAATTTATGACTCATTGTACACGATTCCCCGCTTCTACTAAGCTAGCAAATGACTCAGCTTCTAAGCTTGCACCACCTACTAGTGCTCCATCAACATCTGTCGTTGCTAATAGCTCATCAATGTTAGCTGGCTTCACACTCCCACCATATTGAATAACAATATGATCTGCAACATCATCATTATATAGTGAGCGAACAACTTGGCGAATATGTGCACAAACATCATTTGCATCTGCGCTTGACGCTGTTTTACCTGTACCAATTGCCCAAATAGGTTCATAAGCAATTACAGTTTCTTTTGCTTGCTTAGCTTCTACACCTTTTAATGCTATTTTCACTTGTTCTTCCATTAATGTTAATGTCTCATTTGCCTCTCGTTGCTCTAGTGTTTCACCTACACAAACGATAGGCTTAATCTGATGTTCCCAGGCAGCATGTACTTTCTTATTAACTGTTTCATCCGTTTCAGCAAAATATTCTCGGCGTTCAGAATGGCCAATGACGACATGAGTCACTCCGATGTCATTTAACATAACAGGACTCACTTCACCAGTATAAGCACCGTCATTTTCAAAATGCATATTTTGAGCAGCAATTTGAATATTAGAACCTTTTGCTTCTTCTACAAGCATTGGTAAATAAACGAATGGCGCACAAACAATTGCTTCAGTATGTGGCCCTACATTAAGGTTTTTTACTTCTTGTAAAAACTGCTTCGCTTCAGCGAATGTTTTATTCATCTTCCAGTTTCCTGCTATTATTTTTTTACGTGTCATATGTCATTCTCCTTTATTTTATTTATCGTCAAGTGCGGCAATCCCAGGAAGTTCTTTTCCTTCCATAAACTCTAATGATGCACCGCCACCTGTTGAAATATGATCCATTGCATCAGCATAGCCAAATTTTTCTACCGCTGCTGCTGAATCACCACCACCTATAATCGTATAGCCTTCTGTTTCAGCAAGTGCTTTGGCAACTTCTTTGGTTCCATGACTAAATGGTTCTAATTCAAATACCCCCATCGGTCCATTCCAAACGACTAATGCTGAATTTAAAATGACTTGGCGGAATTGCTTTGCTGTTTCTGGACCAATATCAAGTGATTCCCAATCACTTGGAATTGCGTCAGCTGCAACAATTTGCGTATGAGCATCAACACTAAAGTCATCTGCTACGATACAATCTGTTGCAATATGGAATTCAACACCTTTATCTTTTGCTTTTTGCATAAATTGCTTAGCTAAATCAATTTTATCTTCTTCTAATAATGAGTTACCTACTTCATATCCTTTAGCCTTTAAAAATGTATAAGCAAGGCCTCCACCAATAATGAGATGGTCAACGATATCTAAAAAGTTATCAATCACATTAATTTTATCACGGACTTTTGCTCCACCAACAATCGCTGTAAATGGACGTTTAGGGTTCGATAATGCTGAACCTAAAACATCGATTTCCTTTTCCATTAAAAAGCCAGCTACAGCAGGCAATTCATTGGCAATTCCAACTGTTGACGCATGGGCACGGTGTGAAGTCCCAAATGCATCATTTACAAAAACATCTGCCATTTTTGCAAACTGTTCTACTAATGCAGGGTCATTTTTCTCTTCCCCTTGTTCAAAACGAACATTTTCTAACATCATGACATCCCCATTGGATAGTCCAGCAATTTTTTCATCTACTTCTTTACCGTATACTTCGTTTGCTTTTACAACTGTCGTATTTAACAGCTCACCTAACCGTTTTGCAACCGGATCTAAACGTAAAGATTCGACAATTTCTCCTTTAGGACGGCCAAAGTGGGACATAATAATGACTTTTGCACCTTGTTCTCTTAAATAATTAAGTGTAGGCAAAATTGCATTAATTCGTGTGTCATCCGTAATCCGATCATCTTCCATCGGAACGTTTAAGTCAGCACGCATGAGCACCTTTCTTCCTGTTACCTCAATATCTTTTACAGATTTCTTCTTTAACATCGCCATTCTCCTTTTCTCTTCTAAAAAAAAGATCCGGTCCTAACGACCGGACCCGTAAGGATCTATTTCTATTATAACATGTAGTCTTTTCTTTCCTACAATAATTATGCTAATTCAGCAAAATACTTGATTGTACGCACCATTTGACTCACATATGAGTTTTCATTATCGTACCATGATACAACTTTAACTAATGATTTATCACCTAAATCTGTTACTTTTGTTTGAGTTGCATCAAATAATGATCCATAAGTGATTCCAATAACATCTGAAGAAACAATTTCATCTTCTGTGTAACCAAATGATGCATCACTCTGTGCTTTCATTGCTTTATTAATATCTTCTTCCGTATGGTTCCCTTCAACAACTGCAAACAACTCTGTAATTGAACCTGTAATGACTGGTACACGTTGTGCTGCACCATCTAATTTACCATTTAACTCTGGTACAACTAAGCCAATTGCCTTAGCAGCCCCAGTAGAGTTAGGTACAATGTTTTCCGCTGCTGCACGCGCACGACGTAAGTCTCCACCACGGTGTGGACCATCTAATGTCATTTGATCACCTGTATAAGCATGAATCGTTGTCATAAAGCCTTTTTCAATTTCAGCATAGTCATTTAACGTTTTTGCCATAGGTGCTAAGCAGTTTGTTGTACATGAAGCAGCTGAAATAATGTTGTCTTCTGCTGTAACTGTATCTTCGTTTACACCAAATACGACTGTTTTCATATTTTCACCTGCTGGTGCAGATACAACTACTTTTTTCGCGCCTGCATCAATATGTGCTTGTGACTTTTCTTTCGATGTGAAGAACCCTGTACATTCTAGTACAACGTCTACATCAAGTTCACCCCATGGTAAATCCTTTGGATCTGCTTCTGAGTAAATTTTAATTTCTTTTCCTTCTACAACGATTGAGTCATCTTTCACTTCAACTTCATCTGCTTTTTCATAGCGACCTTGAGCAGAATCATACTTTAATAAGTGACCTAACATTTTAGCATCTGTTAAGTCGTTAATCGCTACAATGTCATACCCTTCTGCACCAAACATTTGTCTAAACGCTAATCTTCCAATACGACCAAAACCATTAATTGCTACTTTTACTGACATTATAAATTCCTCCTAATTTTTATATAGATTGATTATTTCTAATGCGGCAGCTTCATCTGTAACTAAGACATCACTTTTCCCATGAATCATGTATGAAAGGATTGCTTGTGCTTTTGATTTTCCACCTGCAACAGTGATTACTTGATTGATATGTGTTAAATCTTCAAGTTGAATACCGACGGTTCGAACCTTATGCACAATTTGTCCAGTGATATCAAAATAATATCCAAATGCTTCACTAACCGCTTTATCCTTAATTAATTTATCCATCACTCTTTGTGATGTTTTTCGACGTGAGGCCATTGCTAGTGCTTCCCCAATACCGTGAATGACAATATCTGTGTTCTTAATGATGTTTAACGTTTCTTTAATTTGTGGTTCATGAATAATTGTCTGATACAAGGTTTCACTTAATGGATCAGGAACATGTAATAAATGATAATTTCCTTGTTCCGCTTTAGCCATTTTTGCAACAATTGAATTCGCTTGATTTTCTACCTTTTCACCAACACCTCCACGTGCAGGTACGAATGAACATTCATAACCTTCAAATGGAACCATTGCATTTGCTACTGCTGCCATTGTCGTTCCACCTGTAACAGCTATTGTCACATCGTCTTGTATGATCTTTTGTAAATAATCGACGGTTGCTCGTCCAATTTCATGTTTTACAAACTCACTTTGATCACTATCACCAGGAACAACGATAACTTTTGTATCGCCTATATAACTTTGTAACTCATGTTCCAAGGTTGCAACACCTAATAATTCCCTGTTGAACATATAAAGGTCCTTTAAAATGGCTTCACCAGTATGTGTAATTAACATCCCTTTTGTTGTCATTTCAATCAGGCCTTGTTTTTTTAACAATTCCGTTTCATTACGAATAAAACGTTCTTGCAGTTTAGTTTGTTCAATTAACCCCCGTCTTCCGATTGGTTGAAACAAAAAAATTGTATATAACAAGGAATACCTTTTTTGCATGACCTCTAGTAAGTCAGGGTAAATCATTTTTTGTGCATGAATAAGTTCTTTCATTGGACAGCTCCTTTAACTCGTAAAGGTTATGTGAATATTCTAAAAGGTCCGGGGCGTTTTTGTCCATGCGGTTTATTTTTTACCCCACTTATCCCAAAAAAATATTTCACTACTATTACTTTACCAAATAATAACTCAAATAGCAATACAATCTTGACAATTGTTTGAACATTCTCCTTAATTCAAACTTTTTATATAACTTTCAATTTGTTGAAAACTAATCTCATTTCCTAATAAACGTCGATTACCCGCCTCTAATACTGGTATTTCTAAATGATACCTTTCAAACCATTCCTCATTGAGATTAATATTACACATTTTAATTTGAAATGTGTATAGATTTTTTAATATAGATAAGATATCAAGTGCTTCATCACATAATTGGCATTGTTCTCGATAATAAAAGTTTATTTCCTTCAATATACTTGCCCCTTTGTTTATTCTTTCTATATTATATATGATTCAAAGATTTTTTTCATTGACTTTTTCTCATTTTATGTGACAATTGTTTTATTAATAAAATAAACATCCTTCCTTTAATATAGTCCTGTGAGGCTATCAAGGTGGTAGTCGGCTTTTACATGAAGGCTATAAAAAACACCTTGTTATACGCAGGGTGTTTGTTTTATGTAAAAGGAGAGAATTTAATGGCAAAACATGAAATTCAGGTACATGAAAAACCCCCTTTAACCAAAAGTATTCCACTTGGTATTCAGCATTTATTTGCTATGTTTGGTTCAACAGTACTCGTCCCTATTTTATTTGGTGTCAATCCAGCAACCATTTTATTATTAAACGGAGTTGGAACCCTGCTTTATATTTTCATTACAAAAGGAAAGATTCCTGCCTATCTTGGTTCTAGTTTCGCATTTATTTCACCTGTTATGGTCGTTTTGAATAAGTATAATGGTGATGAAGGATTCAGTTATGCCTTAGGTGGTTTCTTAGCTGTTGGTATTGTTTTAACATTAGTTGGGTTATTAATTAAACTAATAGGTGTCGCTTGGATCGACATCGTCTTTCCACCAGCTGCCATGGGAGCCATTGTCGCTGTCATTGGTCTTGAACTTGTTCCAGTCGCAGCAGAAATGGCTGGTTGGATTGCACCTGCAGACGCTGGTGATGAGTGGACCTTAAATAAAGTCGATGCCTTAGTTGCCGCTTTAACTCTACTCATTACAATCGTGTTTTGGGTAACATTACGTGGTTTTTTAAAAATCATCCCTATTTTATTAGGTATTATTTCAGGATATGTCATTTCAGGGCTTTTTGGCATTTTAGATTTTTCGAGCGTTGGTGAAGCGTCTTGGATTGCTCTTCCACAGATGTATACAATGAAGTTTGACATTTCTGCAATCATTATTATTTTGCCAGCAGCATTAGTTCTACTACCTGAACATATTGGTCATCTGTTTGTAACGAGTAATATCGTTGGAAAAGATTTAACAAAAGATCCTGGACTAGATCGATCGTTTATTGGTAATGGTGTCTCTACGATTATCTCTAGCTTCTTCGGGTCGACACCGAACACAACATATGGTGAGAACATTGGCGTATTAGCAATAACGCGTGTTTATTCAACCTTCGTTATTGGTATGGCAGCTATTTTTGCCATGATTTTATCTTTCTCTGGAAAATTGGCTGCTGTTATTCAATCTATACCTACACCGGTCATGGGTGGTATTTCACTTCTATTATTCGGAATTATTGCTGCAAGTGGAATTCGTATGTTAGTTGAATCAAAGATTGATTATTCTAAATCACAAAACTTAATCTTAACGTGTGTCGTACTTGTCATCGGTATTAGCGGAGCAACCATTCAAATAATAGATGTAGAATTAACAGGGATGGGTCTAGCAACGATTGTTGCAATTGCTTTAGGCTTATTCTTCAAACTGCTTGATATATTAAAATTATCGAATGAAGATGAGTAAACATCCTAACTTTAAACGATAGAAAAACCCCTTAGATTAGAATCACTTCTTAATCTAAGGGGTTTCTTATGTAAATGACTAGCTAATTTTCTGAATATAGTATATCTTTAAATATGGATAAATTGTGAATTTTAAATGAAGGAGAATTTTCATTGACTTGGGATGTCCTTAACGTAATCGGTACAATCGCATTTGCCCTAAGTGGCGTCTTTGTTGCTATGGAAGTTAAATATGATTTAATCGGCGTATACATACTTGGTTTTGTCACCGCATTTGGTGGCGGGGCCGTCCGTAATTTATTAATCGGTGTTCCTGTCACAACCTTATGGGGACAAGGTAATTTATTTATTATCGCTTTTATTATTATGACAGTCGCCTTCTTTTTACCTAGCTTCTTATTAAAGGCTTGGGAACGAACCGGTGTCTTTTTTGATGCGATTGGTCTAGGAGCTTTCGCTATTCAAGGCGCTATATTCGCTTCCGAAATGGGACTCCCTTTAAGTGCTTCTATCGCAGCTGCCGCCTTAACTGGAACAGGTGGAGGAATGATTCGAGATATATTGGCCGATCGAAAGCCTCTCTTTTTAAAAAGAGAATTGTACATTGTTTGGACTTTATTTGCCGGCATCTTTATTGGACTTGGCATTGTCAATTCGATGATTGGCTACATGCTTATATTAGCCCTCATCGTCTTATTTAGAATGCTATCAGTCCATTACCACTGGGAGCTACCTTCACGCTCCTTAGACTAAAAAACCACTCTTACATTTTTCGTAAGAGTGGTTCATTTTTTTATTACTGTTGTTCGTCGTATAGACGCTGTATTTCATCTGCAACGAATTGTACACTCGTACCTACAATAACTTGAATGTCATGTTTTCCTACAACATTCACACCTGGTACTCCTGTTGCTTTAATCTTTGGTTGATCAACTTTATCCATATCATTAACAACTAAACGTAAACGCGTTGTACAGTTATTAATCGATGAAATGTTTTCCTTACCACCTAAAGCTTCATAAATTGCTCCACCCATTACAGCATGTTTATTATCTGTTGTTGAGCTTTCCCCTTCTTCTGCTGTTTCAGCTGGAACCGCGTCATCATCTTCACGCCCTGGTGTTTTCAAGTCTAACTTCACAATTAAGAAACGGAAGATAACATAGTAAATAACAAAGAACACAAGTCCTTGTACGACTAACATCCATGGTTTATTCGCCATTGGATTTCGGAAACTTAAGAATAAGTCGATAAATCCGGCACTAAATCCAAATCCGGCTGTCCAACTAAAGAAGGATGCGATAGCCATTGATAAACCTGCTAAAATAGCATGAACTAAGTACAATGCTGGTGCTAAGAACATGAATGAGAATTCTAATGGCTCTGTTACACCTGTAAAGAATGCAGCAAATCCAGCTGCCATCATTAATGATGCTGTTTGCTTTCTACGCTTTGTTTTAGCTGTATGATACATAGCAAGTGCTGCTCCCGGTAATCCAAACATCATAATCGGGAAGAACCCTGCTTGGTACATTCCTGTCACACCTTTTGTACCATTACCACTTAAGAAATTATTAATATCGTTAATGCCAGCAAGGTCAAACCAGAACACTTGGTTTAAGGCATGGTGTAAACCTGTCGGAATTAATAGACGGTTAAAGAAACCGTATAAACCTGCTCCAATATAATCAATATCTAACATAAACTTACCGAATGATACGAGTGCATCATATACTGGTGGCCAAATAAAGTAAAACGGAAATGAAACAACTAACATTGCTAATGCCGTCATAATAGGCACTAAACGACGACCACTAAAGAATGCTAAAGCATCCGGTAATTGTACATGACTAAAGCGGTTATACATTTCCCCTGCAACAATACCTGAAATAATACCAACTAGTACGTTTTCAATGGCATCATATGCGAGGTTAACGTCCCCCTCTTCAACCCCTTGAATACCTGCAACAGACTCTGTACCTAATAGCGTTGTTATCACTAACCAACCCACTAAGGCACTTAGTGCTGCTGCACCGTCCCGTTGCTTAGCCATCCCAATCCCAACACCTACTGCAAATAGAATGGCAATATTACCTAGAACTGAATCTCCTGCTTGTGTTAAAATAACTGATGCTAAGTTACCTGGAAAATACGAGTCAATCCAATAGCCGACACCAAGCAAAATTGCCGCTACCGGAAGGACTGCAACTGGTAACATAAGTGAAGCACCAATTCGTTGTAAATACTTCATAGTATAATTCCCTCCATCTTTTATAGTTTGATTACATTGTAAGCGTGAACAATTAAATACAAAAAAGATTATGCCTTATTTTCTTTCAAACGCTCAATATGTAATGCAATATATCCTAATTCTTCATCTGGTAAATCAATTTGATGATTTTTCCTTAAAAACACTCCCACTTGCTTAGCTACTTCAAATGCATCAGGGAACTTACGCTGGATCATCGCTAACATATCTTGATCCATCGTATGTAAGTTACGATCTTCTGACCTTACAATTGCAAAGTGTAAATGAGTGATTAAACGATCGTAGGCAATATCACCTTCTTTAAATGAAACGTCAACTAACTCTTGAATTTTTTCGACGACATCATTTAAAATAGTTGCTTTACGTACCGTTTCTCTTAAATCACCACCTTTCAATTTAGTTGTATGAATATGTAAGGCGATAAAGGCAGCTTCATCAATCCCCATGTCAACACCGAGTTGATTTTTAATATGTTCTATCGCCCACAAACCAATATTGTATTCATCACGGTATAATGTTTTGATTTCATACTTTAGTTTGTTTTGTAATTCTATACCTTCTTTATGACGTTCAATAGCAAAAGAGATGTGATCTGTTAAAACGATTCGTATATGGTCATTAAATTCAACTTGTAATTGATTTTCTGCATATTTAATAATCTCTTCTGTTATATTAAAGTGTTCTTCGGGAATGCGTTCTAACAATTGTTCAAAACGCTTATTTTCATCAAGAACAAAAAGTTTTTCAACAATCGTATTGGGAACAATATCGTTTTTGTTTTTTTGAAAACCAACACCATTCCCAATAGCTATCTTCTCTTGATTGTCATCTATAACAATAACAGCATTATTATTTAATACTTTCGTTATTTTCATACAGACCACTCTCTTTTCAACTTATTTCACTTGAATTAATACTGTTTCACCTTTAACTGCACTTGATTCATCTGTATATGAATATTCTTTTTCTAATTGCGCACTATTTGTTATTACCATTGGTGTGATAATGCTTGGTGCGTTTTCAGTAATATAGTTTAAGTCAAATGTAATTAATTCATCGCCTTGCTTCACTTCATCATTTTCGACAATATGAATGGTAAATCCTTCACCTTTTAAGTTCACCGTGTCTAAACCGACATGGATTAAGACCTCTTCCCCATTCGCCGTCTCAATCCCGACCGCATGTTTCGTTGGCGCAACTTGGATAATCTTTCCGTCACATGGAGCAAGCACCTTTCCTTCAGTTGGCTCAATCGCAATCCCTTCACCCATCATTTTTTCGCTAAATACTGGATCAGGTACCTCTGTAATCGGAACAACTTTCCCTGTCAGCGGTGATTTCAATATTGTACCACTATCTTTATTCTTTTTGAATAAGTTAAATACCATTATCATCTACTCCTTTTTTAATGTAAAATAGGCATAACGAGTACAAGGAGCCCTTTCTCCCCGCACATCGTTATGCCTAATCGTATTAGTCACATAAACATTTATTTATATCTAATTATTAACATATCACAACTTTTTATGCATTGCAATATCATTTAGTTGGATCTTTCATATGGCACGTTCATTTTTTAGTAATATATTTATTTTTTTATTTATTAACACATACAGAAAACTTGTTTTTATTGTTCTTATTCTCTATTATTTAAGTTAATAAATAAATTGACAAAATATGAATCATCCGGTATTTTTGTCATAATAATATATAAAGGAGTTTTTACAATGGTTAAAAAAGAATTTACAGTTATTACAGAAACAGGTATCCATGCTCGTCCAGCTACACTATTAGTGCAAGAGGCAAGCAAATATGCTGCAGATGTACAATTAGAATATAATGATAAACAAGTAAATGCAAAATCAATTATGGGTGTCATGTCATTAGGGATTGCTCAAAACGCTACTTTCACGATTACGACAGAAGGTAATGATGAAGAAGAAGCAATGCAAGGGATGGAAGATTTATTTAACCGTGAAGGGATTGCCAACTAATGGCAAGCTTATTAACAGGAATTGCTGCTTCTAATGGATTTGGATTTGGAAAAGCCAGTATTCTTGTTGAACCTGATTTATCGTTTGAAAAACAAACAATCGACCATGTCGAAGATGAAATAGAAAGATTAAAAGCAGCATTAGATCATACGCAAGACGATTTAACTAAAATTCGTGAACTCGTCTCTAAAAAACAAGGCGAGGAAAATGCTGCTATTTTTGATGCACACTTACTTGTCATCCAAGACCCGGAGTTAATCGGTTCAATTGAGAGTAAAATTACTGATGAAAAAATTAATGCAGAAGCTGCCTTAAAAGAACAATCTGATATGTTTGTTACGATGTTTGAATCAATGGATAATGAATATATGAGAGAGCGGGCAGCTGATATTAAAGATGTTTCCAATCGAATCATGTCTCATTTATTAAAAGTCACGTTGCCGAACCCAGGACTCATTGAAGAAGAATCAATTTTAATTGCAATTGACTTAACTCCTTCTGATACAGCACAAATGAATAAAGATGTTGTCAAAGGATTTGTCACTGATATTGGTGGCCGTACATCACATTCAGCTATCATGGCTCGTTCAATGGAGATTCCTGCCATTGTAGGGACATCAAATGCGACTGCTGAGATACAGGAAGGCGATTATTTAATTGTCGATGGAAACAATGGTGAAGTTATCATTAACCCTTCTGATGAAGAAATAGAAAAATATAAACAATTAGCTGCTTCTTTTGAAGCGAAAAAAGCTGAGTGGGCTTTACTAAAAGACGAGCCTTCTATTTCGAAAGATGGTGTCCAAGTTGAACTAGCTGCCAATATTGGTTCACCGAATGATGTTGATAGCGTCTTAAATAATGGTTCAGAAGGAATTGGCCTTTACCGTACTGAATTTTTATATATGGAAAGTAATAACTTCCCAACAGAAGAGGAACAGTTCGAAGCTTATAAAACAGTACTAGAAAACATGGATGGAAAACCAGTTGTTGTTCGTACACTTGATATCGGTGGCGATAAAACATTAGATTATTGGAAATTACCAGAAGAAATGAATCCATTCTTAGGTTTACGCGCTGTTCGTTTAGCTTTACAAGAAGAAGATATTTTCCGTACTCAACTGCGCGCATTATTACGTGCCAGTGTTTATGGAAACTTAAAAATCATGTTCCCTATGATTGCAACATTAGATGAGTTTAGAAAAGCAAAAGCTTTATTAGATGATGAGAAAAAGAACTTACAAACGGAAGGGATCGACATCTCTGATTCAATTGAAATTGGGATTATGGTCGAAATCCCTTCAACAGCTGTCATGGCTGATCAGTTTGCAAAGGAAGTTGACTTCTTTAGTATTGGAACAAATGATTTAATTCAATACACACTAGCTGCTGATCGAATGAACGAAGCTGTCTCTTATTTATATCAGCCTTACAATCCAGCCATTTTACGTTTAGTTAAATCTGTGATTGAAGCTGCTCATGCAGAAGGCAAATGGGCTGGCATGTGTGGAGAAATGGCTGGCGATGAAATTGCTATCCCACTCTTACTTGGGTTAGGCTTAGATGAGTTTTCAATGAGTGCTACATCGGTTTTACAAGCACGTAGCCAAATTAAAGACTTAAAACAATCTGATATGAAAGAGTTAGCAGAAAAGGCATTAGCTGCATCTACTTCAGAAGAAGTCGTCGAACTCGTCAAACAATATACTGTATAATAAAAATCTTGAAAGCAAGATGCTTTCAAGATTTTTTTCATTTCAGTAAAGCAGAAATTAACTCTTCTAAGTCAGGTCGTAGCTCACTGATTATATTTTCTTTTATATCTTGATGCAATTGTTTCACTTCTCCAGCTTCAAGGATGACTTCCCTTTGATCATGTGACCGGTCTAGTTCAGTAGCTAGTTTTTCAGCTACAGGTTTGGATAAGATAAGTTTTGTATACCTTTCAATTAACGTCTCTTTCTCAACATATTCAATTTGCTTTCCATCTTTAATGATGAGTAAGTAATCTGCTAATTTTTTAATATCATCCGCTTCGTGGCTTGCAAATATAATCGAGCGTTCACCACGATCTAACCAATTTACTAACAAATCCATAATATACTTCTTTGCTGGGATATCAATTGCTGCTGTTGGCTCATCTAAAATCATCACATCCGTTTGACGTGGGATCGTTAAAGATAAAGCCATTTTTTGCTGCATCCCTTCAGATAATTTGTGAAATGGTTTGTTTTTTGGCAATTGAAATGTATTAACCATATCTTCAAACAAATCCTCATCAAACTGTGGATACCACATTTTGATGAAAGACTTCATCTCTGTCAATGTATATATATCATATCCTTCAATTTTTTGACTTTGATAAGCAACATTCCGCTTCCAGTCATCACTTCTTGTCACATCTTGATCGAAAAATTCAATCAAACCTTCCGTTCGCTTCCAGACATTCATCAGGGTTTTGATTAAAGTACTTTTACCCGAACCATTTGCACCGACAATTGCTGTCACAGTACCAGCCTCCACTGTGAAGTTGATTGGGCCTAAATGAAAATCATCAATGAACTTATGTAATTCCTTTACCTTGATACAACTCATTTCAACTCACCTTCCAATTCAGATAAGATAGTTAATAACTTCGTTTTTATATGATCTAGATCACTATCATATTGTAGTGCTTGTCGAATCGCTTCCTTTAAAATATTCTCCATTGCTTGGTCCCTCGTTTCTTTTTGAGTCTTATCATCAATAGCTTTAACAAATGTTCCTTTACCTTGAATGGTCTCAATAAACCCCGCTAGTTCTAAGTTTTGATAGGCACGCCTTGTCGTAATAACACTCACTTCTAAATCTTTTGAAAGGACTCGTATAGATGGTAAGGCAGTCCCTGATGCTATGTGACCACCCGCAATTAAAGCTTTCAACTGCTGCTCAATTTGATCATATATTGGCTGGCGTGAATCTTTTGCTAATTGAATAGGTAACTTCATATTCGGCGTCTCCTTTCCATAAAGGATACAAACTGTTTATGTGCCAGTTTATAACTGACTAAAGCAAGTATCAAACTCATAATCGGTAAGAGGATTTGATTCTTTTTAATTAAGTTTACGATAAGTCCTACTAGACCATCTGGTGTTAATTTATAAAAGAAGAATATACCTAGAATCATAAATACAATTAGAACAATCGTTGATAATACAATCATTAAGATCATATTTTTATAAGGATATAGTGACAGAGACCAAAAGCCTAATATAAGCCCAACACCTAACCAAAAGATGACAAAGGCAAGATATTCACTGAAGCTTAAATAGGGTTGCCAAGTCGAATAAAGCAAGCTGGCAATAACAAGAATAAAAATAAGCTGCATAATCACATATTTAATAAAATAATAATGAGCAAATCCTGATAAGGAAATTGGTAGTTGTTTAACATAATCTAACATCGGAATATAATGATCAGCTAATTGTCTTCGTTTTGGCATAAAGGGTGGTGTATACATAAAGGTCATGAATGTCCCACTGAATGCTAATAAATAAACAACATCAACAGACAGAAGAGGTTCAGTAAAATAATCTTCAAAAGATTCATGAGCTCCATAACGTAAAACAGCATAGATAAGCCCTAACATGACTGCAAAACCAAACAAATGCCATTTCCAACTCGACTTCAGATCAAATTGTAATATTTTTAAGCCCTCTTTCATATTAAAAGTCCCTCCTAATAATCAATGCGCTTTAACTTGTAATGAGCAATCATCGGAAAAATAAATAAGGATACAATCATGACGATAAAACTAATCCCAAGACCGATAAAAGGATGTAAACCGATAAAATCTACATATAGTAAAGTGACGCTTTTTCCATATAATCTTGTTGTATAAAACCAAATTAATATAAAAGCTGCTACCAAGAAAGCAATACAAAACTGACCAATCATCTGTTTGAATAAAAAACCATAATCCATAACAAAGCTACTTAAACCAAATAGAAAATTAACCATCAGTAATGACAATAAGAAAATGACAAAAGTAACAAAGGATAATTGACTTAAATTACGATCTAATACATAAAACATGATGATAAAGCTCGTGTTAACAGGTAGAAAATAAGTAAGATAGAGAACGATTTGCATTTTTGCTAATACTGATTTTTTGATGGGTAATGAATTGTAATAAGTCATTACTTTTGCCGCTTTCATCTTCCCATCCAAAGGAATTTTAAATGGTTGTCTTCTAAAATAATAAATTGGTCCAGCTATAATCATTAATAAAATGATGTCATGGTATGGATCAGGGCTCGGTAATGTATTGTAAGTAATTATGACAATAAAACCAATCAGCATCACAAGAGCCCACCCAAACAACATATGAAAATATGACTTCTTTATTTCAAACATCGCAAGTTCAAATGCTTGTTTCATATTATAAACACTCCTCACCTGTTATACTGTTTATATCTTCATATACAGTATATAACTGTTTATTTTTTATGTCAACACTCTTTTTTAGTAGTTAAATAATAAATATATTGGTAATATATAAGTATCCAATATTGAGGGGGATCTGACGTGAAAAAAATAAAAGTAGTTTTCCTTCTTATGCTGATTGCCACCGTTCTGATCGCATGTAAAGGGAAAGATTATAAAGAAGCCTTAGAGAATGGCTATGACCATTTAGAAGTTCAAGCTTATGATAAGGCCTATGATGCTTTCACTGAAGCATTAACTTATAAAAAGAAAGATGAAGCAAAAAAAGGTCAATCGACTGCAAAAACGATGCAGACCGGTTGGGAAAGTTATGATGAAGGTGTTTGGGCGGAAGCACTTGAACATGCTGAAACAATTATTGAAGACGACACAGATGATTTATCGATTGAAATTGTTTTAGATGATGCAAAAGACTTAAAAAAACAAACAGAAGAAACTGAACAGTTAATTGAAGAGATAGAAGCTGACTTTGATAAAGGCCTCGAGTTCATCGAAGCAGATGAATTAGAAGAAGCACAAAAGCTTTTCGAGCAAATCATTACAATTGAACATGATCATCCAATCGTATTATCTTTGATTGAGGATGCAGAAGAAAAGTTAAACGAAATTGATCAATTAATAAAAGAAAAAGAACAAGAAAATGAAAGCAATGATAATCAAGCAGATGAACCAACTAATGAAACAGATAATAATGATAATAACAACAATGACGACAACCAAGATACTGATTCGAATGATAACAATAATAATCAAAACGACCAAAATGATAACTCCTCTAACACAGATGAATCAGATGGATTATCTGAAGATGAAGTTACTTCTATCTTAAGAAATGAATTAGGCCTTCCTGATAACGTGAAAATGAATGTTGATCATATGGATGGAGACGATTATATCGTCCAGGTTTATGAAGTTATTGAAGGTAGCCACACAGCAACAGTTGGCTGGTATAAAATTAATAAATATAATGGTGAATGGGAAGAGATTGTCATCTAATTAAAAAACTCTCGTAAAGTGGTGCCCGAGCACTACAATTACGAGAGTTTTACTTTTATTATAATAATTTTTGTTGGTGAACATAAACTGCTGCTTGTGTCCGATCATTTAAATCGAGTTTCGATAAAATATTACTTACATGCGTTTTGACCGTTTTAATACCAATATATAACTTCTCACTTATTTCTTGATTGGTCATCCCATGACCAATTAATAAAAGAACTTCCATCTCTCTATCTGTCAAACTGTCATGACGTTCAGCTTCCTTTTTATGATAACCTTCCATCATACGGCTTGCTACTTTAGGCTCTATTACACGTTCACCTTCATAGGCCTTTTTTATGGCACTGACGATATCATCAGCTTTAGCTGTTTTTAATAAATAACTATAAGCACCTGCTTCAAGTGCTGGAAATAACATCTCATCATCATAAAAACTTGTTAAAATAATAACTTTACAAGCTTGATGACCCTTCATAATATCTGCTGTAGCATCAATACCTGAGCCATTTTCCATTTTCAAATCCATTAAAACGACGTCTGGTTTATCTCGTATGACAAGTGTTGCCCCTTCATAACCACTCGATGCTTCACCGATCACATCAATTTCTTCGTCTGTTTGTAAGTAAGCGATCAACCCTTTACGAACAACATCATGATCATCGATTACCATTACACGTATCATATGATCACCTTTCTATTTTATTTTTGGTATTTTTATATCAATATAGGTTCCTTTTTCTTGTGCTGATCGAATTGTTAGCTTTCCGCCCAACTCTTCTGCACGTTCTCGCATTGTTTTCAAACCAAAGGATGTTTTAAGTTCGCCACCCTCATTTTCTTCGAAGCCTTGTCCATTATCTGATATATGGACAAACAGATGGGTATCTTCATCTTGTAAAGTTATTTTCCCTTCCTCTGCCTTGGCATGTCGCAAAATATTAGACAAAGCTTCTTGAATAATTCTAAAAAGATGTTCCTCTATCACTTCTGACACAGTAATTTCTGCTAAATTTAAGACAAAGGACACATCATTACGTTCTTCAATTTCTTTTACTAAACGGCGAATCCCATCTGTTAATGAATCGCCTGATAAATAAACAGGACGTAAATGAAGTAATAAGGCACGCATTTCAGCTTGTGTTTCATGAGCTGATTGAATAACATCAGTCATTTGCTCTTTAGCAAGCTGAGGGTTAGAATCTAATTGTTTAATCGAAGCTTCAGCGAGCATCGTTAAAGCAAACAATTGCTGACTAACACTGTCATGTAAGTCACGTGCCAGCCGTTGTCTTTCTTCAATGACAGCAGATTTATGCGATTGTTTAGCCAAGCTTGCATTTTTTTCAGCTAATTTAGATAAAGACTTTACTTGTTTATCTAACACATCTCCAAGTTCATTCATTTCGATAAAAATACGATATAATTCGTCCTTTTGTCCAGTATAGTCATGGACTTCGGCTAAATAATTACCATTTGCATATTGTGTAATTAATACAGATAAAGACTGTAGGCGGCTGATAAGTAGACCACTTTGCCGAAAGCTCACTATAATCGTAACAAGTAGTGATAGAAATGCATAGAGCCCTAACATGAAAAAAATCGCTTCTATCGTTAGCCAACTTGGATCAAAAACGGCGTAGACGAAGAATAAACTTGTCGCCAAGGTCAGGAAGATAAGAAACAAGGCATACAATTGCGCATAAATCGTCATAAAACGTAAGCTCGATAATTTATGTTTCATTTTTATCCTCCCTATATCCAATCAATTCGAACGGCTCCTGCTGATAGTTTGATATATATATCTAAACGTCGATCTGCTCCATCATAATCTTCTGTTTGAAAAGCTAAATTTCGATTTATTCCACCAACATGTTGATTAACGACATCTATTTCACCAGCTTTTACAAGTGCATAGACCCGAAATGGAACATGCTTTGGAATAATCATATGAATATCACCTGCTTGCGATTTAACACTAATTGGGATTTCCTTTTCGGGAATATAAGCTTTTGTAAAATCAAAAAAGTAATCCCCTGCCATACTTTTTAAATTTAATGGCGTAACTAACCAATTTTCTGCTGAATAATCATAATCGCCAACTGAGAAAAAACTTGTTTTTTCTTCATGTTTTCTGTTCCATTTTTCTTTATGCGAATCAAACTGTTCGGAACGCTTTTTATTGTCTTGATTCGCTGTCGTCTTTTTTTTATCAGTCTCCTCATTCGGCATTTCCCAATAATCTGTATATACTTTATATTTACGCTGTTTGCGCATTGACTTTAGCATAGCTAGTCCAATATAGATAATGAACATGGGCCACAGCTTATAAATATCTTTAAACATAAAGTCGATTAGATCAAATCGTCCTAATAAAATAAGAGAGCCTAGGACGAAAATAAAGGAACCGAGAACAAAACTACCGCCTTGCTTTCTGAATTTGTCAATCATTAATTTTAATCCATAGAGAATGAAAAAGGTTGGATAACCATATAACCAAATTTCACTTGCTGAAAAAGAAATAATATTTAAGTTTTCTAATATTAATGTGACGCCAAAGGTGACTACAGCTAAACCGATGATTGCCATGATGAAATGACGCATGTCAATTTCCCCCTTAAATTGTTTTTAATACCTTATTGTTAAATTGCAATAGTGAAATGAATAAAATTATTATACCACTAATCAACATGATTAACTGAATTGAGATAGCCATACTGACGAGAGTCGAAGTAACTAAAAAAGAAATTGGAATAAGTCCAGTCGATACCGTCATTAACAAACTCATCATCCGACCTAACATATCTTTCTCAACATTTTTCTGTAGTAATGTCATAATTGGTATATTGACAAATTGTAAGATAATACCCATCAAAACAAAGAGAATGACGACTGTTGCTACTTTTGTCGATAGACCTAAAGTGATAATTAATATGCCCGAAATAGCTAAACTCGTTATAACAAGCTTTCCTTGTTTTTTAAAACTAATGAACACGAGGAGTAATGTACCAATTAATGCTCCTATACCACTTGCTGATTCAACTGTCGCCAAATGGACAGCCGTTCCTTGAAGGACATCTTTAATTAAGATCGGTAACCCAATAGCAATTGGACCGGCAAATAAGAAATTAATGATAAAGGCCATCATAAATACTGACATGATAAATGGATCGTTTTTTACATAATGAACACCTGATTTAAAGGCTTGCCAAAAACCTTCTTGATTATCTTTGTGACTCCTTTCTTCCAATTTTAGTCCTCTAATAATCATTGAAGCAAGTAACATCATTAAACCACCTATTAAAAAAACGCCTTTAAAACCTGTCGTTGCAATTAACAAGCCGCCTGCAGCCGGACCCAAAATAGGGCTTATCATCGCAAATGTTTGAATCATAGAGTTGGCACGTTGTAATTGTTCCTCCTCGACAAGATTTGGTATAAGTGAGCTTGTTGCTGGATGGCTAAATGCATCTGCTATTCCGAATAAACAAGCAACGATAATGAGGTGCCACACAGTAATTGTATTTGTATAAACGAATACAAAGATTGTTAGCCCTAAAAATGCTCTTGTTAATCCTGCTATGAAAATAATGGTTGGCCGGTTGACTCGATCAGCAAGGACACCACCATAAGTCATAAATATAAGACGTGGAACAGATGCTGCAATAAATAACATCCCAAAATAAAAGCGATTATCGTCTAAATTTAGCATAAGCCATTCTGCCCCGATTAAATAGATATAGTAACCTGGAGCAGAGAACATCGTTGCCAATAACAACCTGATAAAATTCTTATTTTTCCACAATCCTATTTTTTTATCTTCTACTCTTTCCATAAACCTTCCCCCTCTCAAGCTCTTACTTATAGTTTATAAAAAGACTCAAAGGAGAAAAACGGCCTTATGGTTGTTTTCTTCTCAGTCTTAAGACTG
Organism: Pseudogracilibacillus sp.; assembly: GCA_035301825.1. GTDB lineage: Bacteria > Bacillota > Bacilli > Bacillales > Amphibacillaceae > Pseudogracilibacillus. The sequence continues at coordinate 22,302 of DATGTP010000031.1, forward strand.
ATATTGCCTTTTTATGTTATCATTTGTTTATATAAAAGCTTATTTGGGTAAATAAAAGTAGTTAGAAAGAAAGGAAGCGAACTTATATGAGTATATTATGGTCTTTAATTGTAGGTGGAATCATCGGTTGGCTTGCCAGCATAGTTGTCGGAAAGAAAATACCTGGTTGCATCATTGGGAATATTATTGCTGGTGTGATTGGAAGTTGGCTTGGTACAACCCTATTCGGTAATTTCGGTCCGCATTTTGGAGGATATTATGTTCTTCCGTCTTTAGTTGGTGCAATTATATTTGTAGCAATCATTGGGATTATTTCATCTTTTATCAAAGATTAAACAGGAAACCCACCTTTATGAAAGGTGGGTTTTATTATGTTTATTTCTTAATTCAACTGCCCGCTTCGGGTAATCTGTAATAATGGCATCGCAATTCATTTTTAGTAATCGTTTTATCTGCTTCTTTGAATTGACGGTGTATGGCCGAACACTTAAACCAAGTTGTTTTACTTTATTATACATGTTAAGTGTCACGATTTGATAGTTTGGATGAATGGCATCAATTGGTTTCTCTTTCAAATAAGAGGGCCGGGCAAACTTCTTGTTCTTAAATAAAATGCCAAAGGTCATGTCTGGATAATTTCTTTTACAACTAAACATTTTTTGGTGATTAAAAGAAGATATAATGACACGATCTTGCAAATCCATATCTAACACTTTTTTAATAACCTTTTCTTCAATCTGATTATCTTCCCCTTGGTCGTATTTAATCTCGATGTTCAACTTCATCTCGTTCAATCTTGCCCATTGGAGAACTTCATCAAATGTTGGTATCCGGTCTTTTTTTCTAAAAAATAAAAATTTCTTTCCGGCTTTTAACTGTTTAAGTTCATTTAAGGTCTTATCTTTCACTTTTCCTTTACCGTTTGTTGTTCGATTAACGGTCGGGTCATGGATGACAACAAGTTCATCATCTTTAGATAAGTGAAGGTCAAATTCAATTCCGTCTGCACCTGCTTGTTCTGCTTCAATAAATGCAGCCATCGTATTTTCTGCATGTGTACCACTACTACCTCTATGTGCATAAATCTCTGTCATAATATCACCTCTCATTTTTATTTTACCATATTTCATTCTTTTTAATTTTCAAATTATTCGTAATCGCTTACACTATATTTAAGTGTTAATTTTAGAAAGGATGACAATGAAGACATGAGTAAATTATTAAATAGACAAGAGGTTCCTACTGAACAAACGTGGAATGTAGAAGATTTATTTGAATCAGTATCTAGTTGGGAAAAAGAATTAGCGGCTTTACAAGAAGATGTTAAGACAGTGACACAGTATAAGGGGCGCTTAGCAGAAAGTGCGCATACTTTATATGATGCGATTCTTGCACTCGATTCATTTTATGGCAGGCTTGTTCGTGTTGGTACTTATGCCAATTTAAATATTAGTGTGGATGGTGCTAATACAACTCACCAAGAAAATGCAATGAAGGTTGGACAAGCTTTTTCTCAAATCAACGCTAAGCTTGCTTTTTTTGACTCTGAATTAATGGAAATTCCAAAAGAAACGTTCGAATCTTTTTTCAAAGAAGCGGATGAGTTACAGACGTTCGCTAAAATGATTGATGATATTTTAGAGCAAAAAAAATACGCGCTATCTGCTGAGGTTGAAGAAGTGTTAGCAACTTTAGGTGAAGTTCATGATGCACCTTACACTATCTTTGAGCGAGCAAAGGCAACAGATATTAGCTTTGATTCAATTCAAGATGAAGATGGGAATGAACTCCCAATGTCTGAAGCGCTCTTTGAAGATGAATATGAAACATCGACTAGTCGTCATATTAGGCAAGCAGCATTTGAATCTTATAATCGCACCATGCACCGTTATAAAAACACCTTCGCTGCCATTTATGCGACGGAAGTGACGAAACAAGTTACAATTGCAAAATTACGTGGGTATGACTCTGTTATTGATATGTTATTAGCACGTCAAGATGTAACAAAACAGATGTATGAAAATCAACTCAATATTATTCAAAAAGAATTGGCACCACATATGCAAAAGTTCGCCAAGTTGAAACAAGCCGATTATAACTTAGACCACATGACGTTTATTGATTTAAAGTTGTCGATTGATCCAGACTTTACACCTGAAACAACTTACGATAAAGCTCAAGAGATGATTTTAGATTCCCTAGAAGTGATGGGCGAAGAATATGTTGACATTATGAAAAAGGCATTTAATGAACGATGGATTGATTATTCATCGAATCTTGGCAAACGTTCGGGTGCTTTTTGTGCAAGTCCGCACGGATCACATCCATATATTATGATGACATGGACCGATATAATGCGAAGTACATTTACACTTGCTCATGAATTAGGTCATGCTGGTCATTTTTATTTAGCCAATAAACATCAGCACGTTTTAAACACACGACCATCTATGTATTTCGTTGAGGGGCCTTCAACATTGAATGAACTGTTATTAGCTGAACATCTCATGGACAAGACAGATGATAAAAGAATGAAGCGTTGGGTAGCTGCTCAATTATTAGGGACTTATTATCATAATTTTGTGACGCATTTGCTCGAAGGTGAATTCCAACGCCGAGTTTATGACTTAGCCGAGCGTGGTGTACCTTTAACGGCCGACCTCTTATGTGAACAAAAGTTAGAGACTATTCGAAACTTTTGGGGAGATGCTGCAGAAATAGAGGAAGATGCTGGATTAACATGGATGAGACAGCCTCATTACTATATGGGCTTATATCCATATACGTATTCTGCAGGCTTAACTGTGTCAACTGCCATGGCTAAACGAATTAAAGAAGAAGGTCAAACGGCTGTGGATGATTGGTTAGATGTCCTTCGTGCAGGTGGAACATTAAAGCCACTTGAATTGATTAAAAAAACTGGGATTGATATGGAAAATGAAGAGACGATCCGTGAAGCAGTTCAATATGTTGGATCATTAGTAGATATTGTTGCTAGTGAGTAAGTAAAGGAAGAGTGACTCCTTTTATTAGGTGTCACTCTTTTTTAATTGCCTATTTAACTCTTTTACTAATTTTTTATTGTAAATGGTAAAAGAAAACCAAAAGAAACAGTAGACACTTACAAAGAAAATAAAATTACTTAGTATGACACTGAATTCAAAAGCATACCATTTGAGGAAATATGCTAAGGTGAAATTAAGGATTAATGCACCACATAAATGAATGAGTGTTTTTGTTAATGGTTGGATTCGGTCAATATAAAAAATAGATTGTGCTAAACCAAAATATATACCGATTAATAATAAGCCACTTATATCTAACAATAGAGCTTCTATAGATACAGTCGCTTCACGATTCCCGATTAAATTAAGGATTAAATTAATATAGATAAAAATAGCACCCCAACCTAATCCAATCATTAAACGTCGGCTCACTTCTCCTAATTTAATCATGATGACCCTCCTCATTAAATAATATCGTTTTTACATCTGATACGAATTTCCGGCTAATGTACTCCTTATTACCTGATTTGAAATGCACACATAAACTTCCATTAAACGATGATTCAAACTGATGGATTCGATTTACATTACCGACGACTGATTTAGAGAAACGAACAAAAGCATGATGTTTTAGCTCGGCTTCAACTTCATACAATTTCATATTTACTTGTATATCGTCTTTTCCTATTTTTGCGTATACTTTTCTTCTCTCAGAAAAAACATAGTCAACCTTTTTAGGATCAATGACAATTGTTTGTTGATCTTTAACGCCTAGAAGACGCGTTTGTTTTTGTCCTTTAAGATAATCAATCACTTCTTTTAAGGCTGGTGTGAGTTCTTTCGCTTGGATCGTGATAACTGGCTCATCATATGTATCATCTAAATCTATCTTTACTTTCATCTTTCCCCTCCATTTCTTTTCCTTATTTATACTTTAACTAATAAAGAAGTCCGATAACAGCTCACTAAACATAAGAGGTTCCTTTACTTGTCTAAGATGTCATATATTAAACATAAAAATAGCCACCTCAGGTGGCGCCCTCTAAAAGTTAAGGTAGTAAATCTAACTTTCAAGGGGTCAGTACCTATGGTGGCCATCCTTTATTCTTTAAAAATTGAACGAATCAAAGAGTCCGATATATCCGCAAAAATAGGAAGCTCGACTTTTTCATTTTGGAAAGATTTAAATAGCAAGTAAAGCCATAATAAAAATGAAAAAAGCGCAATGATTCCACTAGCTATCCAACCGAGTATCGGAATGATGCCTATGACGCCAGATACAATCCAAATAAATAAAAAGACGACAGTTGATTGCATAGCAGAAAAGCGGACAAAATAACTTTCTTTTTCTAACACTAACATGATGATCCCTGTAATAGGACCTAGTAAATAGCTAATGAGTGCGGCTATATTTTGTTCGAGTCCAGTAGATGATTTTCCAACTTGCTTCAAGATACCGCACCTCCTTTCAATTTATTTCTTTTTATGAAAAACTTGATAAACAAATATATTACCACTCCAATAAAGAAAAGGACAAAGAATGGAAAGATAATAGATAAAATAATTAGGACAATAGATAGCAATCCTTCTAAAAAGTTATAAAAGATGTTACCAATCCCAAAGGTAACGACTGTTGTGATCCCTCGTAGTGTTAGTGATACAAGTTGCGTAACAACCGCAATTGTTCCTCCGCCAAAGACAGCAAAGCTCCATGAAAATAATGGATCCATATCTCCTATCATTGCAATGGTTAATAAAACCCCAGAGGCAGCAGCAAGTGGTGTAGCAATTGTTTTTAAAAATTGATCGACAATCGGAATATATAAACTTATCATTTCAATTATTGTTGCGACAGACAACATGATAAGAGCTGGGTTTGAATCAAGCCAGTCAAACTTAGCTGCCAGCTCTATCCATTCTAACTTAGCAAACACACTTAATATTAACATTGGTAGAAACACACGTAAACCTGCCGAAGCAGCTAAACCGATACCAATTAAAATCGGAATCAACATGTCCATAAATATAACCTCTCATAAAATATTGTAATAGGTTTATCATATCATATTTAGATTCGTTTGTAACATGGATGCCACGAATGAAAACGATTGCACAAACCGCGCCATGACAACGTTTTCGAGCATATAACTTAATTTCATTACCTTCCTTCTGTATACTATAGATAGAATACAAAAGAAGAAAGTAGTGTATATATATCGTTTATCAGGAAAATGTTGTTCGTCGGAATGTTACCATTATGTGGTTCGCAAACTTCTTTATTGCTAGTAGTATGACGATGATTCTTCCCTTTATTTCACTCCATATCGATACACTTGGAAATTTCTCGGACAGCTACGTACAAACCTGGTCCGGGTTAATTTTTGGTGTCACCTTTGTAACTGCCTTTATTTTCTCACCTATATGGGGAAAGATTGGAGATAAATATGGAAGACGTAACATTTTAATTATGTCGGCGACAGGATTAGGAATTTCTTTATTATTAATGGGATTCGCTACATCTGTCATGCAACTCTTTATTTTACGTTTATTTATGGGAATTTTTACAGGTTTCATTCCAATGTCACAAGCCTTTATATCAACACAAACACCGAAGGAAACAGCTGGGAAAGTATTAGGAACACTACAAACAGCTAGTGTGACAGGGACTTTAATGGGACCTTTAATTGGTGGTTGGATTGCTGATGGTTTAAGTTATGGAACAACATTCAAGCTTGTTTCCATTTCGATCTTCCTATCTGCTTTAATTGTCGCATTCGGTATTAAAGAATTAAAAGTAAAAGTGACTAATATTGAAGACCAGCAATCATATACCTCAAAAGAAGTAATCAAACATATTGTTGGCCACCCTGTACTACTCATTGTGTTATTAACGTCAACACTCGTACAAGTTGCTCACTTCAGTATCCAGCCAATTTTGTCACTTTATGTTGTTGAAATTAATGGCCCAGAAAATATCGCCTTTTATTCGGGATTAACATTTTCAGTCGCAGGATTAGGTAGTTTATTCTTAGCACGCTATTGGGGACAGCTTGGGGATAAGTATGGCCATACAAAAATCTTAATTGGCCTCCTCTTTTTAGCAGGCATTGCATACTTCCCTGGGGCTTTCGTTACAAATATTTGGCAGCTGATTTTCTTACGCTTTATTCTTGGGATTGCCATTGGTGGAATTGTTCCAACACGGGTTGCCTATATCCGTTTAGAAGCACCATTAGCTATGCAAGGAGAAGTATTAGGTTATAACACAAGCTTACGCTTTTTAGGAAATATGGTTGGACCTGCCCTCGGCGGAACCTTAGCAGCCCACTTCGGTATGTCTTCCATTTTCTTTGTAACAAGTTCACTCCTCATCTTAACGGCTAGTATTATATTAGTAGCTTGGGCAAAATATGAAAGTGACAACCGTAAATTTGTCTTTTTCAAACATTAGTAAATAGAAAAGCTCACGATTAACTTCGTGAGCTTTTTTGCTTTAAAGGCATAAATAAAAGAATATAGAAAATAAGTGCAACTACTTCTAACGATAAAATATAATAAGGATATGACCCTAAATAATCTAACAAGCTTTGTCCAGACGGTTTATAACGTAAAAACATATAATTAGCATCAATCAACCAATTGATTCCAAATACAAGCAAAGCAATGATATTTAATATGATAAAACTGGATATAAAATGGTTATAAGTTAATTTCATTCCATTTAAGACGATGACAGTAATTGGAGCGATAATTAACAAGCTATGATCGATAAAAAATTGCCAAAAACGAAAATTATGTATACCATACAATAAATCTGGTGTCACCATTGCTTGTATCGCTCCAGCAACAGCAAAAAAGTAGACATAGGGCATCAATTTAGTTTTTCCTGACAAACAAATCAAGCCGACTAACAATGCAGAAATTGTACATAATTCTATAGGGAGAGAATGTTTCCATGACCAATTATCGGTCGTTACATACCAAATGACTAACAGTAGATTACTGATTAAAAAGTAAGCTCCGAAAACATAATTAATTTGCAAGCGATAGTGTGAAAGTTTTTTTCTAAATAAAAAGACAATGCCCAATAGGATGAGACAGCTAATGAGCATCGTATAATGTTCACTTGAAAACATCATAAATCGATTAGTCGGATTATACCAAAATGTCATTGCTGGCCCTCCCTTACAAGATTATCTTTATGATAAGTAAAATTATACCTCATGTATTCAATTAATCTGGCAGTGGATATTTTTGACCATTCTTTACAATTTTATCTTCAATAATATGTGACACATCAATATCGAGTTGATTGGCTAGAGATAAACAATAAATCATAATATCTGCCATTTCTTCACCCAAATGCTCAAAAATCACTTCGTCCTTCACATAGTCCCAAGCTTCTTCACTCTCGACCCATTGAAATATTTCCATTAATTCAGCCGCTTCAATCGCAATAGACATAGCTAAATTTTTTGGACTATGTGCTTTACCCCATTGACGAGATTGGGTAAACTGTTCAACTCTCTCTTTTAGCTCACCTAAGGTTTTTTCATGATCTGACATTATTGTTTCCTCCTCTATGACATAAATGCTTGCCGAATGGCTTTATTAATATTACTTGTATCACTCATCAGTCTGTCATTAATCATTTCCATTAGAAAGGTAATTCCTGCTTCATCGAGATATTCACTATTTAAATAATTAGCTACAATACTATCTGGATCACTCATTAACTTCATTGGATCTGTAATATCCAATTCTTTTATTTGCTCATTTATAAATGTATGAACCGATGGCGGAACAGCTAAATCTCTCGGTTTATTTGTTACCAATTCAACAACATAATTCGCTCTTTCTTCCTCGGACATATGAACAACATTCTCACGAAATGAATTCATTTAGATCAGCTCCTTCTTCGACTTTCATTGTACCATGAATAATAATGAGAATAAAAAAAGTTACCGACCTTTTTCATGCGGTAACTTTTCATTATTTATTGTTTTTCTCCAGGTATAACGTTATCTATTTCAGTCCAATCAAATTCACCTTTTTGAATGGCTTCTCGGCGATCTTTCGTAATGATATCACTCGGCCTTTTACCATGTGGAAAGTCATCATCGTGCCCCTTCCACTCTGGACGGTCCTTACTTAATAAATAGGCTGCTAAATCTGCCGCTTCTTGATCTGATAATTCATATTCCTCACCTATCGGCATGTTGTTTTGAATATATCCAGCCATTTTTGTTAATCGGCCCATACCTGCCCCATCATTAAATGAATTATCACCCCATAGTGCTGGCCCACTATTAGCCCCTGTTCCTGAACCATCATCTCCATGACAGCTTAAACAGTTCTTTTTCTCATACAATTCTTCACCACTAACAAGGTCTGGTTCAGGTACTTCATCCATAGAGTTCACTGTAACCCACGGTCTCTCTTGCCCCACTTCTACACCCTCTGATAAATGAGTAAAATAAGCAATCATCGCACGCATTTCTTCACTATCATTTGGAATCATTTCACCATTCATACTTCTTATCATACAGCCATTAATCCGATCTTCTAAAGTAAAAACAATTCCTTCACGTGGTCGATATTGTGGATAATCAGCCGTTACCCCGACTAAGGAAGAACTTTTAGATAAACCACCATCAGCATGACAACTTTGACATGACAACTCATTCCCTACATAGTCTGACATGACGGTATTTGTTTCATTAAAAATTTCCTCACCATACTGTATCGCCTCAGTCATTGGATCATCTGGATCTAATTCAGATGTTGGTGTTATATCTGGTTCACCACTTGTACCGCCATCATTACCTTCAGCCTCGTTGTCGTTAGCAGCTTGGCAACTGACTAATATTAAAACTAAAAAAACAATTAATAACATACCTTCCCATTTTCTCATTATTCATTACCTCCTCTGTTTTTTCTTTCTACATCTAGTTTACCTTGTTACCGAAAAATATGTAATCGTTTTCAAGATATATTTGAAAACTCGTCATACTTTAGTCAAACAACTTTAGGTTTAATTTCTAAAAATATGGGTAATTATCATTATATCGCTATCCTAACGAATTCAGGCCATCCTAGCTTACTCGCTTTACTTGAATTCTTTCTTCATCATGTTAGGATAGAACACGTTATATATTTTTAACTTACATATTTCAAGGAGGAAACAATGAGAAAATTAACACCGGTATTTATTATTTCTGTTGCATTAACTCTTGGTTTTATATTGTGGGGAGTTGTTGCAAAAGATAATTTAGACCATGTTACAACATTAATCCAAAACTTTTTACAAACTCGTTTTGGTTGGTTCTATTTATTATCTGGTACAGCTATTTTATTATTTATTATTTATATTGCCTTCTCTAAGTTTGGTAAAATGAAACTTGGGAAAGATGATGATGAACCCGAATACAGTACATTCAGCTGGATTGCTATGCTATTTAGTGCAGGTATGGGAATTGGACTTGTATTCTGGGGTGTTGCAGAGCCTGTCTCACATTTTAACAACCCACCTTTCGGTGAAGGAGCAGATGCAGCTGCTGCAGAAGCTGCCATGCGATTTTCAATTTTCCACTGGGGCTTACACCCTTGGGGAATTTATGCTCTAGTCGCATTAGCTTTAGCCTTCTTCAAATTTAGAAAAGAGGCACAAGGAACGATTAGTGCAACTTTCGAACCTTTACTAGGTGATCGTACGCACGGTCCGATTGGTAAAACAATTGATATTATCGCAGTATTTGCGACAGTATTTGGAGTTGCAACTTCATTAGGTTTAGGTGCCATCCAAATTGGTGGTGGCTTTTCATCAATTAGTGATAGTATTTCAAACACTTTTGGAACACAAATGATTATTATTGCTGCAGTAACAGTTTTATTTATGTTATCTGCTATTTCAGGACTTGGTCGTGGTATTAAATGGCTAAGTAATACAAACGTTGTAATTGCTATTTTATTAATGATTTTCGTCCTATTCGCTGGTCCGACGACATTTTTATTAAACCTATTTACAACATCTCTTGGTAACTACATCGAGTACTTACCACAAATGGCCTTCAGAATGGCTCCATTTAGTGAAGAGAACACAGAATGGATTCAAGGATGGACAATCTTCTATTGGGCTTGGTGGTTAGCTTGGTCACCATTCGTAGGTACATTTATTGCACGTGTATCAAGAGGGCGTACGATTCGTGAATTCGTATTCGGCGTCTTATTAGTTCCTACAGTATTCTGTGCTTTATGGTTCACGATTTTCGGTGGTACTGGAATCGATATGGATATTGCAAGTAATGGTGGTATTTGGGAATCAATGGATTATGGTGCAGTAACAGAATTAGCACTATTTGAGGCCTTAAAAGACTTACCATTTGCAACAATTGCATCCGTTTTATCAATTGTATTAATTAGTACTTTCTTTATTACGTCAGCAGACTCAGCTACATTCGTATTAGGTATGCAAACAACGAATGGAATGTTAAACCCACCACTACTTATTAAATTAACTTGGGGAGTTATTCAAGCAGGTGCTGCAGCCGTTTTATTATGGTCTGGAGGTTTAGATGCTCTACAAACAGCATCCATTATTTCTGCCTTCCCATTCGTGATCATCTTACTCTTTATGATGGTTTCATTGCATAAAGCTTTAGATGAAGAATATCGATTAACATATGCAAAAAAGAAAAAATTACTATAATTTATGTTTAATTCAAAGGAGTGACAATCACTATGCATTTATTTAACGTAAGAAAAGGTCAATTCGTTTATTACCAAAACAAATTACATCAAGTATATGCTGTAAAGCCTTTCTTTAAAGAATCTGTTCACCTCGTTCGATTAAGTGATTTCGAACAAGTTTTAGCAAAAGCAAGAGATATTGACTTATATCGTCCAAAACATTTAGACAGTTTTGTTTGTAATCGTCAGCGTTATACACTCCATAAAGATAAGCGCGCTAATATTGGTGACTATATATTAGTTATTAATCCTAAACCTGATTCATTTGACCATCACTATCTACACTCTATTGAAAGTGTTGTAGCATTAGAAGATACAGGGGTTATTACCAATCGTCAAAATGGTATTCACCATTCAGAGTATTGGGTCATGGAAGTCGGTTTATTAGACGGTGCTAATGAAATTGATTTAGAAGAACCAAGTGAAGATGTTATTGAAGATAACAACGGAGATCTTATTTCAAATGTTGTGACACCTAAAATTGGTGACATCTTCCAACGCAGTAATGATGACACACAAATTTTACAAGCAATGGTTGTTGCAGTCGATGGCAATATCGTACATTTAGGCAACGGCACGAAAGTTGATGCAGAAGAATTGTTAGATGACACGAAATGGATGTTTTTAAACCATATTACTGACATTCTACTTGAAGAACCAGAACAATAAATAAACGAAAAACGAACTCCTTCATGGGAGTTCGTTTTTTTTTCATTCTTATTCAAATGTATAGGGCTCTTCTTTAAATAGTAGACTAACGACAACAAATACGATGAAAGAAATGACGACTGGTACTGTCACCGCATGAACACCAAATAAGTCACCATTCGCACTATTATATAAATGGATAGCAATATATGAGCTAATACCAACGATCATTGAAGCGATAGCACCTTTTTTATTTGCATACTTCCAATACAAACCTAACACAATTGGCCAAATAAAGGCTGCTTCCAATCCACCAAAGGCAAATAAGTTTAAAAAGACGAGTAAATCAGGTGGACTAATAGCTAAGACAAATGCAACGACACCAATTAAGGCTGTTACAGAAAGACTTACAGTCTTCACTTCTTTTTCTTTCGCTTCCGGTTTAATATAATTTAAATAAACATCTTTAACGACTGTCGAGCTCACTAATAATAAGAGTGAATCTACGGTAGACATAATGGCAGCCATAGGTGCTGCTAGTAGTACACCTGCTAACCAAGGTGGTAGTACTTCTAAAGCAACAAGCGGAATGACTTGGTCTGCTACCTCAATACCTGGTAGAACCGGACGAGCGAATACGCCAATTAAATGCATACCAAGCATGATAACCCCTACTACAATCGTTCCGATAACAAGTGCACGATGCATTGCTTTTGAGTTTTTATAAGACATAGACCGAACAGCAATTTGTGGTAAACCAATCACACCGACTCCGACGAGGATCCAATAAGATGAAACATAGGCTGCTGTTAAATTGCCATCATCACCAAATGGCGTGATTAAATTTGGATTAATATTCATCAAATCATTAAATAAATTTGGTAATCCACCACCTGCAATAATAACAGCAACAAGGAGTAAGATTGTTCCCCCGACCATGACAATCCCTTGAACAGTATCAGTGACAACGACCGCTCTAAATCCACCAATTGTCACATATATTAAAACAGAAACAGTGAAGATAAATAAGGCACCTACATAACTTAAGCCCGTAATTGATTGAATTAAGTATGCACCACCAACCCACTGGGCTGACATTGCAGAGAATAAAAATACGATAATACTAATCGCTGAAATAATAACGATTGTTTTGCTTTTATATCGTTCTTTTAAAAAGTCTACTAAGGTAACAGCCTTATATCGTCTAGCAACAATGGCAAACTTCTTACCTAAAATGAGTAAAACAAAATAACCTGTCGCAACTTGAGACATGGCTAGTAAGACCCAGCCAAACCCTTTTGAATAAGCTGCACCTGGTCCTCCTAAAAAGCTTGAAGCGCTACCATAAGTTGCTACCATAGTCATGGCTAGCATCAAACCGCCAAATCCTCTATTTCCAATAAAGTAATCTTGTAAAAAATCTGTCGTCTGAGACATTTTTCGATTAGACCAAATGCCAATAAAAAATATTATGAGTAAAAAAATAATTAAAGGAATAACAACTTCTACATTCATGAATTGAAATCCTCACTTTCATCATCTTCAAGCGGTATATCTACTAGGATAAATTTAGCTACAATGGTAACTAAAACAATCATTAATAATGTTCCTACAATGAGGCTATAAAATATCCAAGCTGGAAATCCTAATACATATGTATATTGCTCTGGATCTTTTGAGCCTAACCCATAAGCAAACCCGTACCACCATACGAAGTTAATGATAACGAGTATACAACCGATGATTGCTTCTCGATGTGCAATTTTAAATCGATTATCCTTCTCTTTCATTTTCTTCTCCTTTAATCTTTATTCGATCATAAATGACCTATTTTACATTATGCTATATTTTGGAAAAATTACAAGTGATTTTCCATAAAAAAAGAGAAAGCCTTCTAAAAAGAAAGCTTTCTCTATAAGCAACATTCGACATGTATGCTTTCTGCATAACTATTAATCTTCGATATATGCTTGTTTGAATTGGTAGATACCTTGTGCATCAACTGTAAAGTCTTTTACATTGTCGTTGACACCTAATAAGTGCTCACCATGGTTTAAGTAAAGCATTGGTGCTTCTTCAACCAATAATTCCTGAACTTCAGAATATAACTCTTGACGTTCATCTTGATCAGTAGCCATTCGAGCATCTTCTAGTAATTTATCTACTTCTTCATTATCTAAGAATGAACGGTTACCTGGACTTCCATGTTGTGATGAGTGGAATAAAGGATATAATCCATAGTCCGCATCAGATGTAACAGTTGACCATCCTAAAATAAACATGTCATGGTCACCATTTGCTGTACGTTCTAAGTATGCTCCCCATTCTAACTCTTCAATTTCAACGTCGATTCCAATTTCATCTAGTTGAGATTGAACAACAATTGCTGTATCCATACGTTGTTCACTATCATTCGTCCAAATTGTTGTCGTGAAGCCATCTTCATATCCTGCTTCAGCTAACAATTCTTTTGCTTTATCAATGTCATATTCTAAACCACTTACATCTTCATCAAAACCAAATACTAACGGAGCTAATGGACCAATTGCTGGAATCCCTACTCCTTCGTATACTCCTTCAATGATTTCTTCTTTATCAATTGCCATCGAAATGGCTTGACGTACTCGAACATCATCAAAAGGTTCTTTTTGTACGTTAATCCCTACATAGTCTAATGACACACTTGGGATTTGTAATGCTGAAGCATTATCCATACCGTCTACACGTGAAATATTGTTTGGACCAATACCATCTGCAACATGTGATGAGTCAGTTTCTAACTCTGCTACACGTGCACTCTGCTCCGATACAACTTTAAACTCAACTGAGTCTAACTTTGCTACGTCACCCCAATAGTCATCATTACGTGTTAATACAACTTTTTCTCCCGGAACCCATTCTTCAAATACAAAAGGCCCTGTCCCTACTGGATTTTGGTTAATATATCCGTCTGGATCCCCTTCTGCTGCTGGTTCATCATCATTACTTTCATTTTCTTCATCTGATGCTAATTGAGCATAGTCTTCTTCAATGATTTTTGGACTCATAATACCTGTTCCATTATGAGCTAAGTTAGATAAGATAGGTGCATAAGCATACTCTAAATTTAAACGAACTGTGTAGTCATCGACAACTTCAACACTTTCTACTTGATCAAGTAAAAATGCTCTTGGTGAAGCAATTCGCTCATCAACAAGACGTTCAAAGTTAACTTTTACGACTTCCGCTGTTAACTCTTCGCCATCGTGGAATTTAACACCTTCACGCAACTTGAAGTCCCATGTTGTTTCATCTACTTCTTCCCAGCTTTCTGCTAAACCAGGCTGAACCTCTTGGTCTTCATCTAATACTGTTAGCGTTTCATAAATATTTTCGCCAACGTTACTTGACGGTACATCGTTTGAACCATGTGTTGATAATGATACAACATCTGCACCAACAGCTATAATAAGATGGTCATTATCCCCACTTGCTTGGTTATTATCACCGTTATTTTCCGTGTTATCGTTAGAAGCGTTGTTGTTATTATTTGTTGGCTCTCCATTACCTGCACAGGCTGCAAGCACTAGAACTAACGATGCTAACACGATAAACAACCATGATGTTTTAAATCGTTTCATACATAAACCCCCTACAATATTTTTATAATTTCAATAACAGAATTGTCTATTAATTCTGCAACTTACTCATAAAGATATATGAATATAAACAAAATAGCAAGTCTTTTAAATACTTTGTTTAAATTCAATTCACATTTCATTTATGATATTATTGTACGTAATCACCCAAAATTCTATATATTACATTATTTTTTGCAGAGGAGGAAAAACATGAGCACACAATCAAATACAAAGGTTACAAAACATAAAAAACCAGCCCATCCTTTTATACGTTCGCTCAAAGGTTACTACAAATCTTTTAAACGTAATAAAAGTGCCGTCGTTGGTGCATGGCTCATTATCTTTTTATTCATCGTCATTTTAATTGGGCCAAAGATTTTACCGATTGACTTAAAAGAAATTAATTTAGCTAGAAAATTAGAAGCACCTTCAAAAGATCATTGGTTTGGTACTGACGCACATGGTCGTGACATCTTTAAACGAGTTGTTCATGGTCTTGGTATTACAATGAGTATTGGAATTTTATCCACTCTTTTAGGTGGGATTGTCGGTGTTATTATTGGTATTTACTCAGGATATTATGGCGGTAAAATTGATGCTGTCATTATGAGAGTGATGGACGTATTATTAGCATTCCCAGGTATTTTGTTAGCGCTCGCACTTGTTAGTGTTTTTGGAGCAAGCAAACAAAACTTAATTTATGCGATTGCTATTTCAGCTGTCCCATCATTTGCCAGAATTGTTAGAGGATCAACCTTAGCAATTAAAAACTTAGAGTACATAGATGCGATGCGGGCACTTGGCGCATCAGATTTCAGAATTATTTTTAAACATGTTTTACCAAGTGTATCATCACCAATCATCGTACAAGGAAGTGTATTTATTGCTGCTGCTGTTCTTTCAGCAAGTGGACTCTCCTTTTTAGGCTTAGGTGTAAAACCACCAAGCCCTGAACTTGGAGCAATGTTGAGTGATGGAAGAGACTACATATGGGACGCGGGACATATAACTTTATTCCCTGGACTTGTCATTATGTTAATTGTCTTATCTTTTAACTTAATTGGTGACGGTTTAAGAGATGCTTTAGATCCTAAATCAAAAAGTAGATAAATAATAGAAATAGAAAGTAGGTGCACTTATGATTCAATTCATCGTACGACGTGTCCTTCAATTAATTCCTGTACTAATTGGTGTATCAATATTGGTATTTTCATTGATGCATATCACACCAGGAAATCCAGCACACATCATCGCTGGTGAAAACGCACCCGTAGAAACGGTAAAACAAATTGAAGAACGATTAGGTTTAAATGATCCAATTACGGTTCAATATTTTCGCTTTGTTAAAAAAGCGGTAAAACTAGACTTTGGTACTTCTTGGAGAACAAGCTTACCAGTAGAAAAGGAGCTATGGCCCAAATTTTGGGTGACCTTGGAATTATCCATATATAGTACGATATTTAGTTTATTCCTCGGTCTAATTGCTGGGATTATTTCAGCCGTTCGACAATATTCTTGGTCAGATGTTGGTATTATGCTCGTTGCCTTATTTGGTTTATCTATGCCAAACTTCTGGCTCGGTTTGATGCTTATGCAATGGTTTGCCATCAATCTTGGCTGGTTCCCACCAACAGGTTGGGGGTCGCCTGAACAAGTTATCATGCCTGTCATTACATTAGGGACAGGTGGTGCAGCTATTATCGCTCGTATGACCCGTTCAAGTATGCTCGATGTTATTTCGCAAGATTACATCCGAACTGCACGAGCTAAAGGGGTTAAAGAAGGATCAGTTATCTTACGCCATGCACTGAAAAACGCACTGATTCCTGTTGTAACCGTTGTAGGTTTACAGTTTGGTGGCCTATTAGCTGGTTCTGTATTAACTGAATCTGTTTTCGCGATTAATGGAATGGGTAAATTAATAATCGATCGAATCATGGCACGAGATTTCCCAGTTGTACAAGCATCAATTCTCGTCATTGCAGTCATATTCGTTCTTGTAAACTTAATTGTAGATATTTCATATCGATTCTTAAATAAGCGTGTCGATTTAGATAGTTAAACTGAAGTGAGGTGACTAATTTTGAGTAATGAAAATATTTTAGAAGTAAATGATTTGAAAACATCCTTCTTTACAGAAGCACTTGAAGTAAAAGCAGTAGATGGCGTTACTTTTCGTCTCCCAAAAGGGAAAACATTAGGTATAGTTGGTGAATCAGGCTCTGGTAAAAGTATTACAGCCCTGTCCATCTTGCAACTATTAACATACCCCGGGAAAATTAAAAGTGGTGAAATTAATTTCAAAGGAAAAGATTTAACAAAAGCTTCAACAAAGGAGATTCGCTCTATACGTGGAAATGAAATTTCTATGATTTTCCAAGAGCCTATGACATCTTTAAACCCCGTTTATACAATTGGAAAACAAATCGGGGAAGCTTTAAAGATTCATGAAGGGTTTAATAAGGAAAAACAACGTAAACGAGCAATTGAATTATTAGAACTTGTTGGTATTCCATCACCTGAGGAACGTTTCAAACAATACCCACACGAACTTTCTGGTGGGATGAGACAAAGAGTTATGATAGCGATGGCCTTAGCATGTAATCCAGAATTATTAATAGCTGATGAGCCAACAACGGCTTTAGACGTTACGATTCAAGCTCAAATATTAGAGCTTTTAAAGGGCATTCAAGAAGAGTTAGATATGTCTGTTATTATGATTACCCATGATTTAGGTGTTGTCGCTGAAACATGTGATTACGTCGCGGTTATGTATGCGGGTAAAATTGTCGAATTCCAAGACGTTAAATCATTGTTTAAAAATCCAAAACATCCATATACAGTAGGATTGATGAAATCGATCCCACGTCATGATACAGATGTTGATGAACTAGAACCAATTCGTGGAACGGTTCCTAATCCAGATGAAATGCCAGCAGGTTGCCGTTTCGCGCCAAGATGTCCTTTTGCAACAGACTTATGTCGTGAAACCCTTCCTTCTTTAATTAGAAATGAAGATGGAAGTGAAGTAAGATGTTTCATCTATACGAATGAATGGGATGGAGATCCGGAGGTGAATATACATGAGTAAACAACCCCTCTTACAAGTTAAAAACTTAAAACAATACTTCCCGATTAAAGGTGGTTTTTTAGGTCGAACGATCAACCATGTAAAAGCAGTAGATGATATTTCCTTCGATATTTATGAAGGAGAGACTGTTAGTGTGGTTGGGGAATCAGGTTGTGGTAAATCAACAACAGGACGGGCAATTTTACGTCTTGATGAACCGACAAGTGGTGATATTCACTTTAATCAAAAAGATTTACTTAACCTTTCTAAAGGTGAATTACGTAAGGAAAGAAAAGATCTTCAAATCATATTTCAAGATCCTTATGCATCTTTAAACCCTTATCAAACGGTGAGACAAATATTATCTGAAGCCATGACCATCCAAAATGTATTGCCTAAAAATCAACACCGTCAACGAATCATAGAATTGTTAGAAACTGTCGGCTTGAACGAAACACAATTAGATCGTTTTCCACATGAATTCTCTGGTGGACAACGTCAGCGAATTGGGATTGCTCGCGCACTAGCAGTTGATCCTAAATTAATTGTTTGTGATGAAGCAGTATCAGCTTTAGACGTTTCCGTACAAGCACAAGTGTTGAATCTCTTAAAAAATCTACAGCGGGAATTTAATTTAACTTATTTATTTATTGCACACGACTTAGGTGTCGTTCGCCATATATCTGATCGTATTATTGTCATGTACTTAGGGAAAATCGTTGAGATTGCAGATAAAAAATCTTTATTTGAAAATCCACAACATCCTTATACGAAAGCACTCTTATCAGCGATACCTGTTCCAGATCCAGAGGCGAAAAAGGAACGCATTATTTTACGTGGTGATGTACCTTCACCAATTAATCCGCCAACTGGCTGTCGTTTTCACACACGTTGTCCATTTGCAACTGATCTATGTAAAGAAGAAGAACCTTCATTACGTAACTTAGGTCATATGAATGACGGACACGATGCAGCTTGCCATCACATTGAAGCGATTCAATCTGGTGACATGAAACCAAAACATCAAGAAGTATCGCCAGTCCTATCAGACTAAAAATTAGCTCCAACACTTTAATGTTGGAGCTGATTTTTTATTTGTTTATGAAGATTTTCCATCTTTGTCTGTAAAGGAATCACGTCATTGCTTTCATCTTGATAAGCCACATGTTTCGGTGCAAAATAAATAGGTGAGTAAAGCCCAGCAGCAGCAGATAATCGAAACAAACCTTCACGTAAAGTTGTAATATAGTTTGCAACCCGATATTTCTTTTCATCAACGACTAAAGCTTTTTGTAATTCAGGATCAGTTGTCGCCACACCTACTGGACATGTATTTGTATGACAACGTAAAGTTTGGATACATCCAACAGCTATCATAAATCCACGAGCAATATTAATTAAATCAGCCCCCATAGCAAGACTCACGACCATTCGATCTGGTGTGAATTGTTTGCCAGAAGCAATGATTTTTACACGGTCACGCACACCAAACTCTTTTAAAGTGAGATGTAAAATAGGTAAAGCTAATTTTAAAGGCAAACCAACACTATCAGCTAACTCTTGATAGGTTGCACCTGTCCCACCTTCGCCACCATCAACTGTTATAAAGTCTGGTCCTTCGCCTGTTTCTTTCATATATTTGGCTAAAGGAATGACACTATCAATACTACCTACAACTATTTTAATGCCTACAGGCTTTTCAGTTTCCTTTTGAATAACTTTTATAAAATCCATCATTTCTTCTATTGTCTGAAATTGTTTAAATCGGTTAGGGCTGTCAATTGTTTTATAAGGCTCTAATCTTCGTATTTCAGCAATTTCCGGTGTTACCTTTTCACCATCAATATGCCCACCCCGGACTTTTGCACCTTGTCCTAGCTTAATTTCAAATGCTTTTACTTGATCAATGCGCCCTTTTTCTTTAATTAAATCTAGATCCAATTCACCATCTCGATCCCGTACACCGAAAAGACCAGGTCCAATTTGCATGATGATATCAGCCCCACCCTCTAAATGATAAGGTGACAGCCCTCCTTCACCTGTATTCATCCAAGAGCATTGGGCCATATGTATTCCTGTCGAAAGCGCTGTAATTGCATTTTTTCCTAAGGCTCCATAACTCATCCCGGACATCCCAATGAGTCCTTTTGTCACGAAAGGATGCTTACGCTTCTCACCTATCACGATGGCATCTTCATCCTTTAATACATATGCTAGTGATTCATCTGTTTCACTTTGTTCCACTCGACGCGTAAAAAGAGGGTCTTTTACAAGTGTATACTTTTTCGTTAACGTAATTGTCTCACGGTCAACAGCTAATTCTTCTGTCAATTTAGGAAACATATCATTACGAATATAATAACCTGGCTTATTAAAATCCCTTTTAGAACCAAATCCAATTTCATCTTGTTTATATTTTGCACTGCGCATAATTGTCTCAAATTCATCACGTGAAAAAGGTTTTCCTTCACTATCACTATGAAACCAATATTGACGTAATTCCGGACCGATTTTTTCTAAAAAATAACGCATCCGGCCTAGCAATGGATAATTAATTAAAATTGAATGTTTTCGCTGTTTGCGATCAAAATATAAAAAATAAGTAAAAAATATAATGATACCTACTAATAAAGCAAACATCGTTATTAAAAAAATAATTAATAAGGTATTTGCAAAACTCGCCATTATATCACTCTTTTCTTTCAATTAATTTTCTCAAAAAATAAATGAGATCGATTGTTTGTTCATGTAATAAGTGTTCCGCTTCTCCCATGCTTTTCTCTATTGACATCGGCTCATTTACCATCGAAAAGATACCTGAATAAATATGACGCCAAGCCGATCGATTTGTAATACTTCCACTAATTAAGTAGACAGGAATTTGATATTTGTTTGCTAATGACGCTATGTAATATGGTGCTTTGCCAAACATGGTTTGCTCATCTGTTTTCCCTTCGCCTGTTAATACAAATGTTGCCTCTTTTAAATGTGTCTCTAAACTTATTTCTTTTGCAATATATGGTGCGCCTTTTTCCAGCTTTGCTCCAATAACACGTAAAGCAAAACCGAGTCCACCTGCTGAACCTGTATGTGGCTCCTTTACGTAATTCACATCTATTTCTGCTTGAATTTTCTCACTATAATAAGTTAATTGCTTATCATATTTTATAATCTCGGCATGATTTAATCCTTTTTGCTTTCCAAATGTGTGGGAGCATCCAGTCTCCCCAAGTAATGGATTCTCAACATCACAAACTGCTGTTAAACGAACACCTTCCAACTTATCTTCTAATCCAGCAAAGCTAACATGCCGAATGTCGAATAAACCTTCGCCAAAGCGAGAGACAGTTTGTCCCCTGTCATCTAAGAAATCAGCACCTAGTGCTTGCAACATGCCCAATCCACCATCATTTGTTGAGCTTCCACCGAGACATACTACAATTTCTTCTACTTCTTGATGCAAGGCATGATTAATGGCTTCTCCTAATCCATATGTCGTTGTTGAGTTTGGATGTCTTAAATGATGTGGTACAAGTGTTAAGCCTGAGATCATTGCATTCTCAATAATTGCTTTTTTACCATCTACAATATAATAGTATGTATGAATTCGATTCCCTAATGGACCGGTAACAACTATTGGAATTTTCTCACTTTTTTTATTATAAATTAATACATCACTTGATCCTTCACCACCATCAGCCATTGGAATACTTACGATAGTTGCTGCTGGCAACAATGTTCTGACAGCCTTTTCCATGATCTTAGCTGCTTCCGTCGCTGATAAACTGCCTTTAAATGAATCTGGTGCGATGACAATCTTCAATATAGATTACCTCCCTTACATGACATCTTATTCTATTATTCTACCATATTTTCTCTCCTTAAATGAAAGCTTAAAACGTTTTAATTGAGAATAATTCTCATCTCTTGTATATTAAGAGATGAACATACAATATCCGGAGGTAGATTACATGAAAATATATTGGACGAAAGTAACGGAAGTCATTCAAGAGTCATCTGATATCTATACGTATATGTTAGAAAGTCCTGACGAATTCTCATGGGAAGAAGGATCATTTACTCACTTCGCTTTAGAAGGTTTTAATGATGAGGAAAAGCCAAATCGCGGTCTTGTTCGTCACATGTCGATTTGTACATTACCAAAGGAAGGAAAAATTGGTATTACAACACGTATTAAAGAACAAGCTTCTGAATTTAAAGAGACCTTACGTGAGGTAAAACCTGGAGACAAGGTTGCCTTATTTAGAACATTTTGTAATGTACCTTTACGACGAGAAAATAAAACAATCTATTTATTATCACAAGGGGTTGGAATAGCGACATTTAGACCACTTGTTTTAGAGTATCTAAATAATTCTAGCGATATTACTCATATCCATTCGATCAATATAGACTCATCTAACGAATTTTTATTTAGCGACATTTTTTCACCTGACCAAAATAAAAACTTCACGTCTGAATTTATTAATAATCGTCCTGACTACTATACTCGTATCGAAGAAGTAGCATCAGATCAAGATGCTCTTTATTATATCGTAGGAAGCGATGAGTTTATCAAACAAAATATTCATATTTTATTAGAGAAAAATATTTCGGAAGAACAAATTATGTTAGATAAACGCGCTGACCTACTTCCAGAGTTTTTACCTAATTTACAAACACAAGCATAAAAATATCCCTTCAGTCAGATTAACTTCTCACTGAAGGGACTTCTTTTATTTATTCCCAATCCATGACACTGCCATTGTGCCAAACCCTGCATGAACACCCGCAACAGGGACAAGTGTTTGAATAACGACTTGTAAGTCATCATATGTTTCTTTTAGTTCATCTTTCCATTGCTGAGCTTTTTCTAATGCACCTGCATGCATAATACAAATTTCATCAAGCTGATATTTTTCAATCGCTTCATTATATAAATTTTTAAAGTAACGCTCTACTTTTTTCTTGCCACGAATTTTCTCTTCGACGACTACTTTTCCATCATCAAATCCAAGTACAATATTAATATTTAACAAGTTAGCAATTAAAGCTTGGCTCGTTGATACTCGACCACTATTTTTCATCTGAGTGAAACTAGCCGGAAGTAAAAACATCTCGGCACGCTTTGACATTTTTTCAACCGCTTTAACAATCTCTTCAACTGATTTTCCTTTTTTCTCTAAACTCATTGCATATTGTACAAGTTTTCCTAATACATATGCTCCCATTTTAGAGTCAATCGCTTCAATATCAAAACCAGTAATTTTTGATGCCATTAAAGATGTTTGATATGTTCCTGTTAATTCACTTGATGCATGAAGGGCAATCCCTATTTCATACTCTTCTTTTAACTTATTATACAAATCAACAAACTCACCTAATGCAGGCTGGCTTGTTTTAGCACCTTCACCATGCTCTTTTAGTATATTATAAAACTCATCATTTGTAATATCGATACCTTCTCGGTATGTTTCATGATTTACAATTAACTGGAGTGGAACAACATGAATGTTATGCTCTTTGATAAATGCTTGTGACAAACCACTAGCACTATCTGTAATCCACGCTATTTTTTTCATTCAACACCCTACTTTCTCTATAGTCCCTAATGATACTATATCGATAATTGTAAAATTATACAATTCAAATCTACTCTTTTCTTTGGTGATTATTGTCACTTTGCTTAAAAGTGAATTTATAACTCTTGAATAGATATAAATTGACCTTCCCTTATAAATGTTGTATAGTAATTTATGGTTAATCAATTCGACTCCGTAGCTCAGCTGGGAGAGCGCTACCTTGACAGGGTAGAGGTCGTTGGTTCGAGCCCAATCGGAGTCATACATGAAACCCCTCAACGCATATAGCGTTGAGGGGTTTTTGTTTTCGTAATATATTACATCTAAAATAAGTCATGCGAAAAATATGTGCCAAAAAATATTATTTGTTATCAACATCACTCTCAACCATTATAATAATGTTCTTTAAAATAAGAAGTATTTATTTGTCTTTATAGTCAATAATAATTATTAAATTTCAAAGTTTGGAGAGAAAATTAATGATTAGCTTGAACTCTAATATTAAGGGAAAAAAAGGCTTTTTTGGACAAATACAAAATAGTCTTAAAAATTACGGTTTCTTCTTATGCGGTGCTTGGGAATATGACAGAGGAAAATTTGATGCAATACTTTGGAGAGAAAAAGGGGAAACGATTTATTTAAGAATTCCATTTCATGTCATAAATGGAGAATTAGATAAAAGTGATGCTTATATACAATTCCGTACACCTTACATAATAAAGCATGTTGTCAATTTGGGATTAGACAGAAATGAAAATTCATTATTAAGTGCAACTGGGTTGAATCAATTTCAAAAACCACTCGATAAAGATGGTAAAATCAATTATAAAGATCATTGGTGCAAGCATGGCGAAATGTTAATCAACGACATTATCTCTACACATTTTATTGATTCATGACACAACTATTATTCGAGTATAATAAAACCTTTTTTGTAAAGAATATAAAAAAGGAGGTTTTGGCTTATGAATTGGTCACAAATATTAGCCTTAATTTTAGTTATAATAGGTGCTATTAACTGGGGCTTGATTGGTTTGTTTCAATTCGATTTAGTTGCATCTATCTTTGGTGGACAGGGAGCAATCTTATCTAGAATTATTTATGCATTAGTTGGATTAAGTGGCTTATACGCACTAACTTTATTCTTTATTGGCATGGACGATGATTTTGTCGATGATGAAATGAGAGCGAACAGACCGAATTATGGTACAGAGTTTGGTGATGATTTCGATCATTATACAAATCGGAGTGATATAGATTAAACAGAGAGCAATGAAGCTTTCTTTGGATCACGGAATCATTTTGCCAGTGAAAAGCACCCTTTAAGTTAGATCCTGATTTAACTTAAAGGGTGCACATATTTTGTGTTTATTCGAACGAATGTAATAATCCTAAAACAAAATCCATATTTTCCTCAGGATTTTCTATTTTAACTTCTGCATCGTAATACATTTCTGCT
>DATGTP010000032.1:0-20323 GCA_035301825.1 Pseudogracilibacillus sp.
ATAATGAATAGATTGGGGAAAAGCTAAATGCAATCTTACTAAAACGATAAAATTCTTCGTTAGCGTTTAACTGGGCATCAGTGAGTGTGAAGCCCTCAATATAAGCTGTTTGTCCTAATGGTGGCGCTATCTTCCATAAGTAAACAGTGATGATAAGACTTAGGATAAAAGACAGGGAAAATGTGATCACCCAATAAGGTTTCTTAACTTTAATACGTTCAAAAATGGCATATTGGCCAGCTGCGATACCAAGTATCATAGCTGGTAGAGTGACGAGTAACTTGGCTTGAAGTAAGGTAAATAAAATGACACCTACTAGCCCTAAGCTTAAATTGACTTTTTTAGGAAATATGTAAAAAAACATTAAGACAAAACCTAAAATGGCATAAAAGAATAAAGCTTCGCCAGGTTGAAGAAATTGATGAATGATCCCAATGCATAGTAGGGCAAGCATTCTTCGGATATATATTAATAAAGGATTACCTTTTGCACGTAGGCGTGTTAAAAATAGCCAGACACCTAAACCAAATAAGAAAGAGAAAATCGAGAAAAATCGGCCTTCAATTAAGATGTACATGAGGCGTTGAATATAGAGGTCTGTATGTGTGTCTGATAGGCGAAGGGAATAGACCCATAAGCCAATCAGGTTAACGAAAGGAAGTCCAAGTAAGGCGAAACCTCTCAAAGCGTCAATGACAAGTAAGCGATCTAATTTATGAGTAGGTTGAAAGGATTGAGATTTATTCATTAGTATCTCCTCGATGATTAGAAAAGACATCCATTTAATTGGATGTCTTTTCTCAATAGTTAATTCTCAGTTTAAATGGTTTAAGAATGAAAAGCAATGCCTTCTCTTTTTAAATGTTGAATAGCCTTTTCGTGTGCTAAAACAGTCTGTTTAATATCTTGGCTTGTATGGGCTGTTGATAGAGAGTAGCGATTTAATGGTTTAATGTAGACCCCTTCGGCAAATAGAGCATGGTCTATTTTTTTTCTTAAGTCAATGTTGACTTCCCACATATCTCTATAGTGACTTACTTTTTTATCGCATAAGACAATGTTAAAAATACTCCCAAGGCCAAACGTTTTCATCGGAATTTGATAATGCTCATATAGCCTTTCAAGTTCATCACGTAATAGTCTTGTCTTTTTATTTAAACTATTTATCATATCTTCCTCTTCAAGAATCTTTAATGTTTCAAGTCCTGCCGCCAATACAAGAGGATGCCCATTATAAGTACCGCTATGGAAAGCAATAGAAGTAGTAGCACGACTGTTACTACCAATGGCAAAGACATCGCCATCTCCGTTAGCAGCACTGAGCATCATAACATCTGATCTTCCACCAATGACGCCAATTGGATATCCACCACCAATAGCTTTACCTAAAGTTGTTAAATCAGGTTTAATCTGATAATGTTCCTGAGCTCCACCAAGACCGATTCGAAAGCCTGTTTTTACTTCATCAAAAACGAGTAAAATGTTTAATTCTCTTGTTAAGTCCCTTAAACCATCCATAAAGCTTTGGTCAGCTTCAATGAAGCCACCTTGTACCGGTTCAATAAATATGGCAGCTAACTCATCTTGATGCAGTCTTAGTAATCGTTCAGTAGCTTCTAGTCTGTTAAAAGGCAAAATAATTGTTTGGTCATTTAATTGCTCAGCCATACCACTTGATTCAGCGACGGCCCTCGGTGTATCAAGGTTGCCCGCATGCTCTGCATCAGGATTAATACTATATAATAATTCATTTAAGCCACCATGATAATGACCCTCGAATTTAGCGATTTTTTGCTTCCCAGTGTAGGCAGTTGCAAGCCGTAAAGCAAGTAAATTTGCTTCAGTACCTGAATTGGCAAAACGAATTTTTTCCATACTTGGATAATAGGTGTGAATCCTTTTAGCCATTTGAATTTCGAGTTCATGAGGAGTCCCGAAAATAACCGTACCACTATCAAGTAATTGTTTGACTGTTGCTTCTTGCACCCTTTGGTTTCCGTGACCTGTAATTAAAGAACCATAGCATAAACTATAATCAATATATTCATTATCATCGAGATCAATTAACTTACTACCATCCCCTTTCTTCATGAAAATAGGATATGGATCAAAGTATTTAATATTAGCTGTGACACCACCAGGAATGAATTGTTCTGCCTCTTCAAACGCTCGAGCTGATTGGCTCGTATGATAATAAGATGAAGGATTACTTAATGCCTTAACCATTGGAAAAACTCCTTTATTCATTTATTTACTTTCATTATATAAAGGATCATAAAGGAGTGCAATGCACATTTCTCTAATAAACTATAAATGAAATAAACACTTCATTTATGAAATTAAAAAAACAGCCAAAAGGGCTGTTTAAAGTCTATTTAATAAAAAACATCGTATTTATTCCATATCGCCTCAAATTTTGCCAAACGCTCCTCTACAAGTTTAGGATTTTGGTTTCCAATAAAAGCGATTAATGTATTAATCACACTTAATGGTGCAACAAAAGAATCGAGAAAAGAATGCATATGACTTTCTGCGAATAAAGCAATATCCGCATAAGCTGTTATTGGCGAATTTGGCTTATCGGTTAAAGCAATAATGGTCGCATTTTTTTCTTTAGCAAAAGATGCAGCTTGTAGCGTGCTTTTTGTATAACGTGCATAACTTATCCCAATAACGAGATCTTGCTCATTGACATTATGAATCGCATCAAATGATGTTTCTGTCGTATGGATCAATTCACTATTTCCAAATAAAATATTTAAATAATATTGTAAAAAGGTACCCAAAGAATGCGCACTTCTATTGGCAATAATATAAATCCGTCTCGCCTTCATTATAGTATCGGCGACTTCTTCAATTTTGTTTATTTGAGTTTGTTCCATTGTCGTTTGGATGTTTTTCATATCAGTTTGAAAATTGTCAAAAACGACTTTCTCTTTTTCTGTAAACTGTCCTTGTGAATCTCTAAGACGCTCAACTGTACTTAAACGCTGTTCTACCGAATCCATTAATTGATTTTGTAAGTCAGAGTAGCCTTCATAGTTAAGAAAACGAGCAAAGCGAACAATAGTCGCCTCACTGACTCCTGTCGCTTTTGATAAGCTTGACGTTGTTAAAAATGGAATGCGATGAGAATGTTCAACAATATAATCAGCGATGATGTGATAAGACTTACTCATACGATGACGCTCACCACTCATTCGTTTAAATAGATCCATGACAATCACCTCTTATATCATATGACTATGAATCCAATTTACAATATCATCATAGACTTCTTCACGGTTAATCTCATTTAGCATCTCGTGACGTCCATCATGATAAAGCTTAACGGAGACATATTCACAATACTTATTATATAAATCATACACTTTCATCACACCATCACCATGATCACCAACAGGATCCTCACTACCTGAAAAAATGAAAATCGGTAAAGCATAAGGGGTCCGAGCAACTTCCTTTCGTTTATGAATGAGCTCTATACCCTTGAATAAATCATGAAAAAAACCAGCCGTACAGATGAAACCACAATTAGGATCATCAATATATAAGTCAACCTCATGTTCACTCCGTGTTAAAAAGTCAAACTTCGTACGTGCAGGCGCAAAAGGCTTGTTGAAATTCCCAAAGACCATCTTATCAAGTAAAGGGCTAGGCGTCCTCATTCCAATCCGCTTCATTTCGATTTTAGCAAGCGCAATTCCCGCTTTACCTAACAAGCCTTTATCATAACCCGTCCCCGATAAAATTAAGCCCGCAATTGTTTTACCATACAATTGAGCATATCGCCTAGATAAAAAAGACCCCATACTATGACCAAGCAAAAAGACAGGTACCCCAGGATTTTCCTCATGAATGATATCGTTTAACTGTTCCATATCAGAAACAACTTTTTCAAAGCCCTTTTCCGGTGCATAAAAACCACGCTCATCCGGTAGATGAATAGTATCTCCGTGACCACGATGATCGTTTGCATATACATGAAATCCTTTGCTTAAAAGAAAGTGTGCGAAGTGATCATAACGTTTAGCATGTTCGGCCATGCCGTGAGCAATTTGAATAATAGCTTTCGGTTTTTCCTCATTCATCCATTTATATGCCGCTATTTGAAAGCGGTCTTTAGTTTCATATGTAAAAGAAGTGATATTCATCTCTTATCCCCCTCAAAGTAAAACCTATTTATAATTTACCATATATTCACTTAAAAAAAAGATATTCATCCTTTATTTACGAAGAATAAAAAAACAATTATACATTAAAGATGCATAAATTAGTTTTTTATGCATTGAATTAAAGGAAAAATGAAAATAAATACGATAAATAACCTATATATCATTTGCAATTTCATCAGAATTTTCTATAATTAATAAATATACTATTGATTTTATTTTTATACATATTATAATTATATTTATGATTGAAAAACTGAGGAGTGAATATTCATGAAAATCGGAATTATTGGAGCAACTGGATATGGTGGTGCAGAACTTGTTCGTTATTTACATAAACATCCAGACGTATCTATTCACTCAATACATGCAACAAGTTTACACGGTGAACCTTTATCAAATAGTTATAAACATATGGAAGGAATTATCCCGCATACATTAAGTGAAGTAGATGTTGAACATATAAGTAAAGAAGTTGATTTAGTTTTTACAGCAACGCCTTCAGGAGTAGCCTCGAAATTAGCTCCCCAATTTATTGAGCGAGGAGTTAAAGTGATTGATTTATCAGGAGACTTTCGAATAAAAAGCCAAGCTGAATATGAAAAGTGGTATGGGATTGACGCGCCAAATCAAGCGCTAGTGGATGAAGCAGTGTATGGTTTAGCAGAATGGACTGAAGAAGATTTATCAGAAGCGCAATTGATTTCTAATCCAGGATGTTTCCCAACTGCCATTTTATTAGGCTTAGCCCCATTAGTAAAAAATCGTTTGATTGACCCTAATATGGTCATTGTTGATGCTAAAACAGGCGTGAGTGGTGCAGGTAAAGGAGTATCACAAGCAACGCATTATTCAGAGACGAATGATAATTTGAAAATATATAAAGTAAATCAACACCAACATACACCGGAAATCGAAGAGAAGTTAAAATTATGGGATGATGCGATTGCGCCGATTACTTTTTCGACGCATTTAGTTCCGATGACGCGAGGTATTATGGCAACGATTTATGCGCAGGCAAGTGAGGATTTGTCAGATGATGAATTAACAGAATTATTCAAAGAATCTTATAAGGATAATTATTTTGTAAGAGTCCGCGAATCTGGACAGTTTCCATCGACAAAAGAAGTATATGGATCCAATTTTTGTGATATCGGGGTAACTTATGATTCACGCACAAGAAGGATTACAGTTGTGTCAGTGATTGATAATTTAGTAAAAGGTGCTTCCGGGCAAGCGATTCAAAATATGAACAAAATGCTGAATTTAGATGAAAAGACAGGGATAGACTTTATGCCAGTCTATCCATAATAACTTGAGTAGGAAAAGGAGTAACAAAATGACAAAAAATGGTGGATCAACAGACAGCCAATCAAAAGATATTATAAAAGTAGAAGGTGGATCAATTGTTACCCCTTTAGGATATGCTGTCAGTGGTATTTATAGTGGGGTTAAACGCAAAAGAAATGACTTAGGTGCTATCTATAGTGAAGAGCCAGCACAGGCAGCTGCAGTCTACACATTGAATGCTGTTCAAGCCGCACCGATTAAAGTGATGAAAGAGACGATGGCCAAAGAACAAACAATTCAAGCAGTCATTGTGAATAGTGGTAATGCAAACGCATGTACAGGTGAACAAGGAATTGAAGATGCCTACACGATGCAAAAGCTTGCAGCTGAACACTTCAATGTTCCAGTTCATTACACAGCTATTGCATCAACCGGTTTAATTGGTGAACGGATGCCAATGGAGAACATTACAAATCACATTCCAAATTTAAAAGTAGGTAATCGTCCACAAGATGCTGATGCTTTTTGTGAATCAATTCGAACGACAGATACATTTAATAAGTCAGTTTGTTATCAAGCAGAAATTAATGGCCGTACCATCACGATGGGAGCAGCGGCAAAGGGATCAGGGATGATCGAGCCGAATATGGGGACCATGTTAAGTTTTATTACGACAGATGCAAATGTTGCGTCAGAGCATTTACAAGAAGCTTTAAAAGAAGTGACAAATCAAACATTTAACTGTATTACCGTTGATGGGGATACATCAACAAATGACATGGTTCTTTTATTAGCCAATGGTAAAGCAGATCAAGAAAGCTTAGCACCCGGTGATGAAGGCTGGTCAACATTTGTTCGTTTACTAGAATTAACGTGTGAAAGTATGGCTAAAAGTATTGCACGGGACGGAGAAGGAGCAAGCAAGTTAATAGATGTAACAGTTAAAGGAGCGAAAACAGATGTTGAAGCCCGGCAAATTGGTAAGGCAATTGTAGGGTCATCTCTTGTTAAAACGGCCGTTTACGGTTCAGATGCAAACTGGGGAAGAGTGATTGCTGCAATTGGATATAGTCAGGCCCATGTCGACCCAGAAAAAATCGATATGTGGTTTGGTCCAATTCAATTACTAAAACAAAGCCAACCGACAAGCTTTTCAGAAGAAGAAGCTACGACTTATTTAAGTGGAGATACAGTTGATATTACCGTTCATCTTCATCAAGGAGACGGTTTTGCAAAGGCATGGGGTTGTGACTTAACTTATGATTACGTACGAATCAATGCAAGTTACCGTACCTAAGGTGACGTGAAAGACGAAGAAAGTGGAGGAATGATTGTGTCAATTGATAAAATAATCGTATTTAAATGTGGGGGTAGTTCAGTGAATGAGCTATCAGAGGATTTTTTCATGAATATCCAAGCCTTAATAAAAGAAGGGTGGAAGCCGGTCGTCGTTCATGGTGGTGGTCCAGCAATTCAAGAGCTCTTAGAACGATTGGCTATTGAGTTTGAATTTATCGATGGCCTTAGGAAGACGACAGATAAGATGATGGACGTCGTGGAAATGGTGCTGACTGGCCAAATTAACCCATCTTTAACAAGGAAGTTTAATCATTTTAATATTGCTGCCGTTGGTATTAATGGATCTGATCAGAACTTATTGCAAGCTGAACCGATTGATTATGCAAAGTACGGTCAAGTTGGAGAAGTGACGAAAGTGAATGAGACCCTCATACATGACTTGTTAGACAATCAAATTGTACCGATTATTTCTCCTGTCGCTATTGATACAGAAGGTCATCGTTACAACGTGAATGCTGATACAGCAGCAGGTGCTGTCGCTTCTGCTTTAGGAGCAGAAAAACTGATCTTTGTTACTGACGTAGCAGGCATATTACATAAAGGTCAATTAATTGAAAGAATCACTGATAAAGAAATTGAACGATTCATTCATGAAGGTATTATTTATGGAGGCATGATTCCAAAGGTAAAAGCAGCTATGAAAGGCTTATTAGGCCATGTGAATGAAGTGATGATCGTAAATGGAAAACAGTCACAATTAACGAAAGATAAAATGTTATTAGGAACGACAATTACGTTAGAGACGGAGGTTACTTCAACATGAGTCATCTATTTCCAACTTATGGACGATTTGATATAACGATAAAAAGTACAAAGGGAACAAAGATTAGAGATGTGAATGATCGTGAGTATTTAGACTTTGGATCTGGAATTGGTGTCTGTAATTTAGGTCATAATGCACCCGTAGTAAAATCAGCAATTGAAGAGCAATTAGAGCGTTATTGGCATGTCTCAAATTTATATAAACAACCGATTCAAGAAGAGGTGGCCAAACTTCTTACAAACAATACCTGTGGTGACTTCGTCTTTTTTGCTAATAGTGGTGCAGAGGCGAATGAAGCGGCAATTAAACTAGCAAGAAAGCATACTCAGAAACATAAAATTATTACTTTTAAGCAATCATTTCATGGTAGAACGTTTGGAACGATGGCAGCGACTGGGCAAGATAAGATAAAAGAAGGGTTTGGTCCTGTTTTAGAAGAGTTTGTTTATGCTGATTACAATGATATTCATTCCGTAAAAGAGCTAGTGTGCGATCAAACAGCTGCAGTCATGCTTGAAGTTGTTCAAGGTGAAGGTGGTGTCAATCCAGCTGAAAAAGATTTTATTCAAGCCTTAAATCATTTATGTCAAGAGCATGATTTATTACTTATCATCGATGAAATCCAAACAGGCATCGGTCGAACAGGCAAAAAATTCGCTTATGAACATTATGATATCGAACCAGATATTTTGACACTGGCTAAAGGATTAGGAAATGGTATTCCTGTTGGAGCTATGATAGGGAAAGCAAAGTTGAAAGATACATTTGGACCAGGCTCTCATGGATCAACCTTTGGTGGAAATCCAATTGCAATGGCAGCTGCAAAGGCAGTATTAACAGAAGTGTTTACTGAATCATTTTTACTGGAGCTGAATGATAAAGTAAATGTCTTACAAAAAGAATTAAGTAGTTTAAAAGACTTAGACAGTGTCAAGGATGTTCGTCAACTTGGCATGATGGTTGGTATCGAGTTAGATCAAGCGGCAGCACCACTTGTTGCCGAATTAATTGATAAAGGGTTAATTGTTCTCAGTGCAGGGGAAAATGTCCTTCGTTTATTACCGCCATTAATCGTAACTGAAGATGAAATTAACAAGGCAGTCCAGGTAATTAAATCAGTTTTACAGTAGGATTATTTAAGGAGGAGCTTTCATGCCCAAGGATAAGCAATTAAAAAAAATACTCGTGATCGGATCTGGTCCAATTGTCATTGGGCAGGCAGCTGAGTTTGATTATGCAGGAACTCAAGCATGTTTAGCCTTAAAAGAAGCAGGCTGTGAAGTTGTCTTAATCAATAATAATCCTGCCACAATTATGACAGATGACGATGTAGCAGACATTGTCTATTTCGAACCATTAACAGTAAATAATATCGAAGAAATCATTCAAAAAGAAAAGCCAGATGGTTTACTCATGAGTGTAAGTGGTCAGACAGGCTTAAATTTAGCTTTTGATTTAGATGAAAAAAATATCTTTGAAAAATATGATGTTAAAATCTTAGGGACATCTATTGAATCGATTAAACGTGGTGAAGATCGAGAGAAATTTAAAAGTTTAATGGAAGCAATTGATGAACCTACGCCAGAAAGCTTAATCGTTGAAAGAGTCGAGGATGCAGAGGCCTTTGGAAGTCAAGTGGGTTATCCAATTATTGTAAGGCCAGCTTATACACTTGGTGGATCTGGTGGTGGGATTGTCCATAATTCATCAGAACTTAAAAAATTAGTAACGGGCGGATTAAAAGCAAGTCCTATTCATCAATGTTTAATTGAAAAAAGTATAGCAGGTTGGAAGGAAATTGAATTTGAAGTCATCCGAGACAAACAAAATCAGACTGTCATTGTTTGTCATATGGAGAATATTGATCCTGTTGGCATTCATACAGGTGATTCTATTGTCGTGGCTCCTATTCAAACATTAGATCAAGCTGATTTTGAACGCTTAAAACAAGCATCCATTCATATTGTTAATGAACTAGGGATTGTTGGGGCATGTAATGTACAGTTAGCGTTTGATCCGAAGAGTAAAGATTATGCTGTCATCGAAGTAAACCCTCGAGTCAGTCGTTCATCTGCTCTAGCCTCAAAAGCAACAGGCTATCCAATAGCTAAAATAGCAACTCAACTAGCACTAGGATATAC
This sequence comes from Pseudogracilibacillus sp., assembly GCA_035301825.1. Taxonomy (GTDB): domain Bacteria; phylum Bacillota; class Bacilli; order Bacillales; family Amphibacillaceae; genus Pseudogracilibacillus. The sequence goes on from DATGTP010000032.1 coordinate 9,726, forward strand.
TTTAGATGAATTGTATTATGAACGTGTGAATCAATCATTAGCGACTTATGAACCCCAACTTGATTATGTTGTTGTTAAATTTCCGTGCTTTCCATTTGATAAATTAAAATCAGCAGAACGCCAACTCGGGACACAAATGAAAGCAACAGGAGAAGTTATGGCTATAGATCAAACGATTAGTGCAGCCTTACAAAAAGCCATACGTTCCTTAAGTTTGTCACTTGACGGATTCACTTTGAAAACATTTAAAAAATATACAAATGAAGCGTTAAAGCAAGTCGTTTCTCAAATGGATGACCGTCGCTTATTTGCGATTTTTGAACTGTTAAAACGCCGTGTATCGATTTTTGAAATACATGACATGACAAAGATTAATATTAGGTTTTTAAATGAGTTTCAATCTCTCATAGACTTAGAAAATGAAATTGAACAATTATCGCTAACGACAGTAACAGATAAACAATTATTAACATATAAAGAGCATGGCTTTACCAACAAAAATTTAGCTGAAAAATGGAATTGTTCAATTGCAGAGGTTAAAGAAAAGTTAAGGAAAGCTGATATTCACTTCACTTATGAAGCAGTCCATGCTTATGCAGAAAAATTAAATGAACAAGCAAAATATTATTATGCTGTTTATAAGCAAGGAAAAAAAGAACAAAAAGAAAAAGATCCAAATAAAGTATTAGTCATCGGGTCTGGTCCAATTAAGATTGGACAAGGGATTGAATTTGATTATTGTTCTGTTCAAGGTGTAAAAGCTTTACAGAAACTAGGTAAAAAACCAGTTCTTATTAATAATAATCCGGCAACAGTCAGTACAGATTATGAAGTGGCAGATCGCCTTTATTTTGAACCTATTACAACAGAAGATGTTTTAAAAGTGATGGAGTATGAACAAATTGATCAAGTCATTATTCAGTTTGGTGGGCAAACAGCAATTAATTTAGTTGCTGAATTGGAAGAAATGGGGGTTCAGTTTTTTGGCTCAAGTCAAAGAACGATCAATACATTAGAAGACCGAGAATCCTTTTACGCTTATCTACAATCGATTGGTGTTCCGCATATTCCAGGAGAAATTGCATATTATGAATCAGACTTAAAAGAAAAAATTAATAAGCAGGGCTATCCAGTACTTGTGAGACCATCTTATGTGATTGGTGGACAAGGCATGGTTATTTTGAAAAATGAGACATCCTTACATACTTACTTAAAAACAGTTGACCCTGAAAGAGCATACCCTATTTTGATTGATGCTTATTATCCAGGAAAAGAAGTCGAAATCGATGCTGTAACAGATGGAGATAACGTATTTATTCCAGCCATATTTGAACATATTGAAAAAGCAGGGGTACATTCTGGTGATAGTATGGCGGTAACACCTCCGATTTCATTAAGTGAAGACATAAAAGAAGAAATCATTTCATACACAAGGAAAATAGCTCGAAACATCCCATTTAAAGGGGTCTTTAACATTCAATTTGTTATTTACCAAGATCAATTGTATGTGCTCGAAGTTAATCCACGAGCTTCTAGAACAGTCCCGGTAACAAGTAAAGTAACAGGTGCCAATCTAATTGAAATGGCTGTATCAGCTTTATTGGGCAAAAAGATGAAGCATCAAGAAGCAGTATTTAAAGAAAATAATTTTTATACGATAAAGTCACCTGTCTTCTCGACGAACAAATTACCTGGTGTTGATCCTATTCTCGTCCCTGAAATGAAATCTACTGGAGAGTTAATTGGGGTAGCCAAGCAATTTGATGACAGTATCAAAAAAGCATTTTTATGGGATGAAACATTAGAAAGTCATTTTTTAACACGAAAAAAACAACTATATATGGCTAGTCCAATTAAAGATGATGAGCAATTGCAGTTATTAAAGAACAATTGTGAACGGATAGGGATCCAATTGATTGATGAGGACGATTTTTCTCAAGAAGTAACAAAAGACTCAATAGAAGCTTGGATGCGAACAGAAGAGGCATTTGCTATCTATGATCATCATGAAAATGATAGTTTAAGAAAAGCAGCCTTAGCCTTAAATATCCATGTTATGAGTTCCTTAGACACGGTTCATTTGTTATCACAATTGAATGTGCAAGCAAATGACGTTCAACCGATTCAACAACTCGAAAAAGCATATCAAAAGGAAGTGGTTTACACATGAGTGATCCAATCAAGATTAAACAATTACAAGCAACAATAAACAGTAAAGATTTTTTAAGTATTTCAGATTTTACTAAAGACCAAATCATGGCATTAATTGAAGCGGCTATTACATTAAAAGATTTGCAAAAAAAAGGAATCCCACATCAACTTTTATTAGGAAAAACCTTAGCAATGATCTTTGAAAAGTCATCGACAAGAACACGCGTTTCTTTTGAAACAGGTATGTTTCAATTAGGTGGAGCAGCTCAATTTTTAAGTAAAGATGATTTACAGTTAGGGAATGGAGAAACGATTGGAGATACGGCTCAAGTGTTAGCACGGTACGTTGATTATATTATGATTCGTACATACGGGCATGATGTTGTTGAAGAAATGGCACAATACGCTTCAGTACCTGTTATTAATGGATTAACGGATGAGGCTCATCCCTGCCAGGTTTTATCAGATTTAATCACAATTTATGAGACGTTTGGAAAGTTTGATGGCCTGAAATTCACTTATGTAGGTGATGGAAATAATATGATTAATTCATTAATGATTGGTTGCGCCATTATGGGGATAGATTGTCATATCGCTTCACCAAAAGGATGTGAAGTCAGTCCATCATTCGTCGCTTTAGCACATGAAAAAGCGGAAGAATCTGGAGCGAAGATAGAAGTTTGTCATAATCCGGAAGAAGCAGTTAAAGATGCAAATATTGTTTATACAGATGTTTGGGCAAGTATGGGATGGCAAGGTAACCTAGATGAGAGACGTGAATTATTTCAACCATATCAAGTGAATGATCAATTAATGGCACATGCTAATCCAGAAGCTGTCTTTATGCACTGTTTACCTGCAAAACGTGGTGAAGAAGTGACGAATGAAGTCATCGATAGTAGTCAATCAATTGTTTTTGATCAAGCAGAAAATCGATTGCACGCTCAAAAAGCTATTTTATGTGCCTTAACAAATGAATGAAAACTAAGTATAGTATGAACTATACTTAGTTTTTTCATATTAAAAAAGTGGGGGACTTATATGAGACAAGAAGTGTTACAGTTTTTACAAAAGGAAATTGATGAAAAGCACATTCCAGGAGCCGTTATTCAAGTCCAGCAAAACAATGAACTTATATTGCAAGAGGCGATAGGCTACCGGTCGATATATGAGCAAAAGGCAGCGATGACCATAGATACAATGTTTGATTTAGCCTCATTAACGAAAGTGGTCGCAACAACAACGGCTACACTTTATTTACTTGATCAAGGAAAAATCCGCTTAGAAGATAAAGTATGTCAATTTATACCTGACTTTATAGAAGAGGGTAAAGATATGATCACCTTGCGCCATTTATTATCCCATACGTCAGGCCTTCCTGCAGCTTTGCAGTTACCTCAAGGCGAAATAACGAAGGAAATTATTGCTGACACGGTCTGCCATACGAAACTTGGAAACAAAGTAGGAGAAAAAGTCGTTTATAGCGATATTGGCTTTGTCGCTTTATATTTAGTCATTGAAGCTATTACACAAGAACCTTTTGAACAATTTATAAAAAATCATATTTTACAACCATTAAAGATGTCTCATACGTCATTTAATCCAAATCAAGCAAGTTACAAATTTGCTAAAACGGAATATGCCGATCATTTAGCTACTTATAAAAATGGTCTTGTTCATGATGAAAATACAGAGCGAATGGGTGGCATAAGTGGGCATGCAGGTCTTTTTTCAACTATTTCAGATTTAGGTCATTATGCACAAATGATTTTAAATGAAGGTCTATTTGAAGACAGGCAATTTTTATCACCACATAGCATTCGCTTATCGAGACGTAATTTTACAGCCTTCGATCCATTACATCGTGGAATTGGATGGGAGTTAAATGGACGTTATGCTGCATCATGTGGTGATTACTTCCCGCAAAATGCTTTTGGTCACACAGGGTTTACTGGAACAAGTATGTGGTTTGATCCAGATATAAACTTGGCAGTCACCTTGTTAACGAATCGTGTTCATTACGGCAGACATCCACACATGTTATCTTTGCGCCCACGCCTTCATAACATGATAAGGAAGCATTTTTAAACAAACAAAATCCCTATCATATCGATGATAGGGATGTGTTATTATTTTACTGTTATTGTCCAATCGAATGGATCGTCTACACGGCCATATTGAATGCCAGTAATAGTTTCGTAGACACGTTTAGCAGTAGGGCCTGTTTCACCATTATTAATGATGATTTCTTCATCGCCCCAATATAATTTGCCAATAGGTGAGATGACTGCTGCTGTCCCTGTACCAAATGCCTCTTCAAGTAGTCCTTTTCTTGCTGCTTCAGCAATTTCTTCCATTGAGACTTGTCGTTCAACAAAGTCTTCTTCCCAATGCTTTAACAATTCAATCGTCGATTGACGTGTAATACCAGGTAAAATACTCCCATTTAACTCAGGGGTAATGACTTGGCCATCAATTTTGAAGAATACGTTCATACTACCAACTTCTTCAATGTATTTTTGCTCAACGCCATCTAACCATAAAACTTGTGCAACACCTTTACTTTCAACAAGCTCTTGTGCCATGAGACTAGCTGCGTAATTACCAGCCGTTTTTGCTTCGCCTGTTCCGCCACGAACTGCACGAACATATTTGTTTTCTACAGCAATACTGACTGGATTAATACCTTCGTCGTAATACTGACCTACAGGTGACATAATAATCATGAAACGATATTGTTTAGCAGGACGTACACCTAAAAAAGGTTCTGTTGCGATAATGAAAGGTCGAATATATAAAGATGTTCCTTCTTCAGTTGGAACCCAATCTTTTTCAATTGAAACTAATTCTTTTAATGCTTTTAATGCAAATTCTTCATCAATTTGTGGGATACACATACGACGATTAGAATTATTTAGTCGTGCAAAATTTCGTTCAGGACGAAATAATTGAACTTCTCCATCATCTGTTTTATAAGCCTTCAATCCTTCGAACACGGTTTGCCCATAATGGAGAATCGTTGCAGAAGGATCCATTTGAATAGGTGCATAAGGCTCAATTCGTGGATTAATCCATCCTTGCCCTTCAATGTAATCCATTGAAAACATATGATCAGTAAACATGGTACCAAAGACTAAGTGGTTACTATTTGGTTTCTCTTTTTTATGTTCAGTTAACTGAACTGAAATTGATTCTGTTGCCATAACGCTATCCCCTTTAAAAATTGTCTGACTAATAAAAATATAATGTATATTTATTATAACTCACTTTAGGTGAATTGTGTTCAATTTGCATTCAACTTTTTAAATATTTAGTCTAACTTTAAGGGTTCAGTACAAATTGCGGGCTATTTTTATCCTACTGTTCTAATCCTTCAGCTATAATTTCGATATTATGTTTTAAAAACTTCACATAGCTATCACCAGGTTCTCCTGGTTTTCCAATTTCATCAGAAAATATTTCACCATAAATATCAACACCTGTTTCACTTGAAACAGTTTCCATTGGACGCCTATCAACGTTTGTTTCAACAAATAGTACTGGTGGTTCATACTTTTCAATGAAATCAATTGCATTTGTAATTTGTTCAGGTGTCCCATTTTCTTCTGTATCAATAGCCCAAATATAACCTTCTAACAGATCGTAACGATCAGCCATATATTGAAAAGCACGTTCACTTGTCACAAGGACGCGACGTTCTTCAGGAATAGCGGCGAATGCATCTTCATATTCCTTAGCGACTTCTTCTAGTTCAGCTATATAGGAGTCAAAGTTTTCTTTGTAAAGAGAAGCATTGTCTTCATCGAATTCAACTAGAGCATCACGTACGTTTTCTGCCATTGTCATTCCAACATGAGGATCTAAAAAAGCATGTGGATTTATTTCTTCTTCTCTACTTCCATCCTCTGTTAAATACATGGGCTTAACCCCTTCAGTTACTTTTACCGTATGATTCTTATCTTGTCCAACAGACTCAATCATTTTAGCAAACCAGCCACTATCATTGCCTTCTAAATTAAGGCCATTATAAAATAATAAGTCAGCATCGGTTGCTGCTTTAATGTCATCTGGAAGGGGATCGTAATCATGTGGATCGGTTCCAACAGGAACAAGATTATGGACATCGACTGAGTCACCACCAATTTCAGAAACGATATTTTCAATGATAGTGAAAGAAGTGACAATTTTAATTTGGGAACCATCGTCATTTGTGTCGCCTTGACTACATGCTGTTAAAAGAACAGCGGCCATCATGACGAAAATAATATGCTTAAGTTTCATTTATATCCTCCATTCATTTTTGAATTTGTTTGCTTTGAAAAGCTTTAATAATCATGCCTTGCTTTGGTGCAAATAAAAAGGCAATGATAAATAAAATAGTTGCTACAAGCACGATAACAGCTCCAGACGATAAATTATGCTCAAAGCTAATATATAATCCGATGACTGAAGATAGGGCACCGATGAAAGATGCAAGAACAATCATCGTAGAGAACCGGTTCGTTAATAAGTAAGCGGTTGAGGCAGGTGTAATAAGCATAGCTACAACTAATACAACCCCAACTGTTTGTAAGGAGGCAACCGTTGCAAGTGTGAGCAAGACCATAATACTATAATGGATCCATTTTATCGGTAAGCCGTAAGCTTGTGCCATCGTTGCATCAAATGTACTAATGAGAAATTCTTTATAAAATAATGTAACGATGACGATCATAATGATAGCGACACTGACTGTAATCCACATGTCACTTGGCCGAACAGATAGAAGGTTTCCGAATAGTATTTGAGTTAAGTCTGTTGCCGTTTGTGCTTTTGCAATGAGTAATATACCGAGTGCGAAAAAAGCAGTAAAGACAATTCCGATTGAGGAATCACTTTTTATTCGACTGTTCTGTGTAACAAAGCCTATCCCTAGAGCCGTTAAGACACCGAAAAATACAGCACCATAAAAGTAATTAATGCCCAACATGTATGAAATAGCAACACCGGGAAGAACGGCATGACTAATCGCATCCCCCATTAAAGCCATCCCGCGCATAATGATAAAAGATCCAATAATGCCACAAATAATCCCAACTAAAATGGACGTAATTAAGGCACGTTGTAAAAAGCTATAGTTCAATATATCATGAAAAAACTCCATTACGTCTCATCTCCTGATTCTGTAAAAAGTTGAAAGTCCATATTATATACCTCTGACATCACTTGAGGTGTCATGACGTCTTTTGCAGGTCCATGGGCAATTAATGTTTTGTTTAACAATAAAACATCGTCAAAATAGGTTGTCACTTTAGATAAATCATGATGTACGATAAAAATGGTTTTTCCTTCTGAACGCAACTTTTTTAAAATATCAACAATCATTTTTTCACTCGCGATATCAATACCGACAAAAGGTTCGTCTAAAAATAATATGTCTGCTTCTTGAGCAAGTGCACGTGCCATAAAGACTCTTTGTTGTTGCCCGCCAGATAATTCACTAATTTGTTTATGCCGGTAATCATACATTCCAACAGTTTGTAAACACTGACTAGCAAATGTTTTGTCTTTTTTTGAAGGTCGTTTAATCAGTCCTAATTTTGGATATGTGCCAAGTAAAACAGTATCTTCTACTAAGATTGGGAAGTTCCAGTCAATATCATTACGCTGTGGAACGTATGCAATTTGTTTTCGCATTTGTTTAACAGGCTTATTAAAGAATCGCACGCTGCCAGAATGATATGGAATGAGCTCTAAAATGGCTTTAATCATCGTCGATTTTCCGGCACCATTTGGCCCAACAATTCCGATTAGCTTTCCAGGTTCTATGCAAAAGGTCATATCATGGATTGCACTTACACCGTCATATGATACTGATAATTGTTTAACTTCTAATGCGTAATGTTTGGTCATCTTATACCCTCGCTTTTTTGTTCGTAAGACCACTTATGTTCACCTTAAGATAAAGTTTTTCCTTAACGCAACATTTTCATATACGTATCATAATATATTTTAAGATAGATGTAAATATAAACATATTACATTTATATGAATATTGTTTATAAATGTGAAAAAGAGCTTAGCTCATTGAGCTAAACTCTTTGTTTTATCTCTTATAAGGGTTGATATGAACGAGGACATCTTCAACTTCAGGATATGTTTCCATTAAAGCATTTTTTACAAATACTGCGATATCATGACCTTCCAAAACAGTTATTGATGCATCAACACTTAATTTAATATCAATAATGACATATTGTCCATGGGTCCGTGCCAATAATTCATCAATTTCTTTCACGCCGTCAATGTCTAAAACTGTATCAATGTATTTTTCAATTTCTTTATCAGAAAGCACTTGTTCTAAGATGACATTTGAAGAATCACGAGCTAATTCATACCCCACTTTAATAACGATGATGGAAACGATTATACCAGCAATCGCATCACCATATAATAAGAGGTCAATCTCATATTTTTCACCGATGATAGCAAGTCCAACCCCAACTAAAGCAGCTAATGAAGAAAGGGAATCTGAACGATGATGCCAGGCTTCACTAATTAGAGCAGAACTATTATATTTTTTACCAAGCCAATATTTATATTGGAATAAAATCTCTTTAATAATAATTGATATGATTAAGATGACTAAAGCAATTGTACCTGGTGCAGGTGGCTTTTCACCAAAGAAAATTTTTGTAGATGATAAGCTAATTTCGAAACCGACAAAAATTAAGAGAAGTGCGACAATAATTGAGGCAACGTTCTCTGCTTTTCCATGCCCATAAGGATGTTCTTTATCAGGTGGCTTATTGGCAATTTTGACAGCGAATAAAACAACGACAGAACCGACAATATCTGAAGCGGAGTGGAGCGCATCGGCAATTAAAGCACGACTCCCAGATAAAATACCGCCGATTGCTTTTATAATTGCTAAAAAGATATTGACGATGATCCCAATCCATGTTGCTTTTACAATAGCTTGTTGACTCGTTTTCATAAATTTCAACCCTTTTTAAATTTATTTCTCTTTCAATTTAATGCTTGGAAACATTTATATATTCATGATAACAAGCGTAACCCGTGTGGGTCTAGAGCAATGAAGTTTCTTTTCTTAACAAATAAAGGCGTGTTAAACATTGTTTCATTAGGGAAACAAATTTAAAGTTTTCATGTAGTTAAAAATATAATCAACATTTGTTACAATGGAGTGAGAGAGGTGATCTGAAAAGTGAAATTATTAAACTTTATAAAAGACAATGCAATCCATTTAGGTGTACGAACGACAGATGGAGTGATCGATGTAAATGAAGCTTTATTAGCTTATCCAAACGAACAAATTACACCCGAGATTCATTCACTCATTGAAGCAGGTAAGTCACAATTAAAAGCCTTAACAGACTATATTGAACAATTACCAAAAGAATCTAGATATATGTTAGATGAAAAAGATTTGACATGGGCACCGGCAATTGTAAATCCAGAAAAGATTGTTTGTGTCGGATTAAATTATCGTAAACATGCTGAGGAAGTGAAGGCTGCTTATCCAAAGGAGCCCGTTTTATTTAGTAAATTTAATAATGCCTTAACAGGTCATTTGAATGAGGTAGCCATTCCGAAAGAAACGGAACGGTTAGACTTTGAAGTTGAATTAGGTATTATTATTGGTAAAGAAGGTAAACATATTACTAAAAATGATGCTTTGCAACATGTATTTGGTTATGTGACGACAAATGACTTATCGGCACGTGACTTGCAAAAACGTTCATCTCAATGGTTATTAGGAAAGATGAGTGATGGATTTGCACCTGTAGGACCTTATCTTGTTACTGCAGAAGAAATCAAGAACCCAAACCATTTACAATTAAAAACAAACGTGAATGGTCAAGTATTTCAAGAATCAAACACATCTGATATGATCTTCTCTGTTGAAGAGATCATTGCCTATACTTCTCGTTTTATGACATTAAAGCCCGGGGATCTTATTATGACTGGTACGCCGGAAGGTGTTATGATTGGTAGACCTATTGAGGAACGGAAATATTTACAACCAGGTGATGAAGTAACAGTTGAAATTGAAAATATTGGTAAATTAACAACGATTTTTACGGAAGAACCCTAAAATTGTGAATAAATAAAGACAACTTATCCACAAACAGTGTTTTAAATAGCGGAAAAATTGACATTATCCACAGAGGAATGTAAACTTAAAAGAGATAATGCATAAAAATATTACGAGGTGACAAAATGATACAAGCTACTTTTATTATCGGTGGAAGTTTAACAGCTGCACTGTTAGTAATTAGCATTGCTGCTACATTATTTACACAACCGAAATCATATGTTGGATATTTTCCAGGATTAATTTCGTTTGTTGCAGGACTTATTTTACTATTATTCGCAACGTTACTTGACCGTATTTGGATTGCGGGCGCAGGCTTAGGTGGATGGGGTATTGCATGCCTATTCGC